>JAFGMW010000110.1 GCA_016927275.1 Pseudomonadota bacterium | reverse complement strand
GTGGAGAGGGGAGGATTCGAACCTCCGAAGGCTAATGCCGGCAGATTTACAGTCTGCTCCCTTTGACCGCTCGGGAACCTCTCCCCCTTCTGTATGAGCCGACGGCCGGACTCGAACCGGCGACCTGCTGATTACAAATCAGCAGCTCTACCAACTGAGCTACGTCGGCATGGAAACAGGTCCGGCATGAACCGCGCTCCCACCGATCCGCCGACCGATGATATAGAAAATAAAAAACGAGCACAGATGAACACGATTTCAATGAACACGAGCGCACAATGCCGCATACGCGACCCATGCGCCGAAAAAATTTTCTCCTGGAGACAATTTCCCGAGCCCGTCTCTGAAGCTGCTCAGCAGGCAGCCAAACAGGTGTTATCCCCAAAAGTTCCGGATTTCTATAGAGAGTATGCCCTGCTTGTCAAGCCAATATCAGGGGATCAGGTACGATTTTTGCAGACGTTTTAACGCCTTTGCCTTGCAACCTCCCCCATGGCAAGGGCCCCGGCCACAGAGACGTTATATGACGAAATCTTCCCTTCCATGGGAATAAATATAAGAAAATCACAGAGTTTTCTCACCAGGCGCCTTATCCCAGCCCCCTCTGAGCCAAGGACGAGCGCTACGTTTAATCCTTTGAAATTACTATCATATATTGATTTTTCCGAGCCGCCCTCCACACCTGTCACCCAGACCCCGGACTCCTTGAGGTACTCTATCGTCCTCGCGAGATTTGTGACCTGGACGATGGGCAGATACTCGGTGGCCCCGGCCGAGGCCTTCACCACGCTGGGCGTTATGCCGGCCGCATTGTCGCGCGGCAGTATGAGGCAGTGCACCCCCATGAGATGGGCGGTCCTGATGAGGGAACCGAGGTTCTGCGGGTCCGCGACCCCGTCGAGCGCGAGGATGAAGGCCTTTCTCGGGTCCTCGATCGCCCTGCTTATCGAGGGGATGAGCTCCGCATACGGATAGCGGTCCACTCGAGCGGCCAGCCCCTGGTGCCTGTCGGTCCCGCACAGGCGGCTGAGCTCCTGCTTCGCAAGATGGCTGACTTGAACCCTCCGCGCATCTGCCTCCCCGGCCACCTTCGCGGCCATCGACTCCTTTCGGCCGAGCGAGATCATCACCTCGTGGCAGCGCCTCAGCCCCGAGCGCAGCGCCTCAATCACCGGATTCGCCCCGTAGATGATCTCAGTCCCGGACATAAACCCGCCTCTCGAAAACAAAAGGGGCGGCAAGGGCGCCCCTTCTGAATCAATCATCCATATCAGCGCGCCTCACTTCTTCTCGCGCTCCTCGCGCTCCCTCTTTGTCTCTTCGATCACCTTCTGCGCTATGTGCGCAGGTATCGGCTCGTAGTGGGAGAACTTCATCGTGTAGCTGCCCGCGCCGCTGGTTATGGACTTGAGCGCGGCCGAATACTGATAGAGCTCCGCCACCGGCACCTTCGCCCTGATGACGCCCGAGTCCATACCGCTGACCCGGCCGCGGCGCTGGCTGATGTCGCTGGAGAGGTCGCCCATGTACTCCTGCGGCGCGTAGGCCTCGAGGTCCACGATGGGCTCGAGCAGCTGCGGCGCCGCCTCCGCCATGGCGTTCTTGAAGGCGAGCGAGCCAGCGATCTGGAACGACATGTCGCTCGAATCCACGTCGTGGTACGAGCCGTCGTAGACCGTGACGCGCAGGTCCACCACCGGGTATCCAGCGAGCGTTCCCTTCTGCATCGACTCGCGCACGCCCTTCTCGACCGCGGGGACGTACTTGCCCGGGATGGAACCGCCCACTATCGCATCGACGAACTCGAATCCCCCGCCCGGGGAAAGCGGCTCGAGCCTCAGCCAGCAGTCGCCGTACTGACCGTGGCCGCCCGACTGTTTCTTGTGCTTGCCCTGCTTCTCCGACTTCCTGGTGATGCGCTCGCGGTACGGGATGTGCGGCTTTCCGAGATCCACCTCGACCCCGTAGCGCTCCTTGAGCCTCTTGATCATCACGTCGATCTGCACCTCGCCCATGGCGGTGACTATCGTCTCGGAGAACTCCTTGTCGATGTGGTACAAGAATGTGGGGTCGATCTCAGTGAGCTTGGAGAGCCCTATCCCGAGCTTGTCCTGGTCCTTCTTGGACTTGGGGATCACGGCCATGGGCACCACGGGGGTGGGGAACTCGATCGGCTCGAGGAAGAGCGCATCGTTCTTCGTCGAGAAGATATCGTTGATCTTCGTGCCCTTGAGCTTGGCCACGGCCGCGATGTCCCCTGCCGCCGCCTCGTCCGTCTCGGTGCGATCCTTCCCTCGCATCTGCAGCAGGTGACCCATGCGCTCTGAGACGCTCTCGGTGCTGTTGTAGACGTCGTCGCCCGATTTCACGCCGCCCGAGTAGACCCTGAAGTAGAAGATGTCGCCGATCCCGGGGTCGGAGGTGGTCTTGAAAACCCGTGCGAGCAGTGGGCCGGAGGCGTCGGCGGCAAGTTCAACCTCGGAGCCGTCCTTGCGCTTTGCCTTGACGGGCGGCATGTCGGCCGGCGAAGGGAAATCCTCGGCCACCGTGTCCAGGAACGCCTCGAGCGCGAGCCCGCTGTGGGCGCTGCCCAGGAAGACAAGCGCGAGCCCCCCCGAGGCGACGCCCTTCGCGATCCCGGACATGAGCTCCTGCTCCGAGAGCTCGCCCACCTCGAGGTACTTGTTGAGCAGCTCCTCGCTCGACTCGGCGACCGCCTCCATGAGCGCAGTCCTCTTCTCCTTGGCCGCAGCGACGAGATCGGCCGGTATCTCGCCGGCCTTTCCGTCCTGGTATGCCTGCATCCTCAGCAGGTCCACCACTCCCTTGAAGTTCGGACCGGCGCCGATGGGCATCTGCATCATGACGGCCGAGGGATCGATCTTCTCCTTGATCGACTCGAAGGCCGCATCGACGTCCGCCCTTTCGGCGTCCGCCTTGTTGATGAAGAACGCCTTCGCGGCGCCCGCCCTCTTCACGTACTCGTTGAGGAGCGTGGTCTGGATCTCAACTCCGTTGACCGAGTCGATGAGAAAAACGGCGACGTCAGCCACGTTTATCGCGCCGACCGCCTCGCCGACGAAGTCGGCGTAGCCGGGGGTGTCGATCAGGTTGATCTTCACTCCCTTCCACTCGAACGGCACGACCTTGGAGCTTATCGTCTGCTGCCTCTCGACCTCGAGCGGATCGTAATCGATTATGGAGTTGCCCTCCGCGACCCTGCCCATCCTCGTGGTCGCCTTGGCGGTGAAGAGGACACCCTCCGTGAAGGTGGTCTTGCCGACGCCCTTTGAGCCGACAAGCGCCAGGTTGCGGATGCTCTTTGTCTCAAATTTCTTCACGAATCCCTCCTTGAACCTTCGCAAGATGTGCAAGATCGGTTGTCCATGGATCGGACCGCCGAAAAGGCGAATTGATTCTCTAACGCACCTTTTGCGATGAAATCAATAAGGAAATTTCAGGAGAGCATCTTCTCGACCGCGGCGAGCAGCTCCTTTTTGCCGAAGGGCTTGTAAAGGAAGACATCGACGCCGCAGACGCTGACGAACCTCTCCACGCGCTGGCCGGCCGGCGAACCGGAGATGCCTATGAACCTGGTCTCGGGACTGATCTTCTTGATCTCAGCGCAGGCATCGGCGCCGTCCATCCCGGGCATTATGAGGTCCATGAGCACAAGGTCGAAGCGCTCCGATGAAACGAGGCGTATGGCCTCCTCCCCCGAAAAGGCCTTTGAAACCAGGTAGCCGGCTTTCGTGAGGATCATGGCAACACCCTCGCATATGCTCTGTTCGTCATCGACTATCAGGACCTTCAACTTCTGCATGGGGCCTCCATAAAGCAAATTATTGTAATGGCTTATAACTTACTGATCTATAATATTTTATTGTTCAGCGGTATCTTCACCAAAAATCTGCTCCCTTTGCCCGTCTCGCTCGTCACCTCGATGGTGCCTCCGTAGTTCTCCACGATCTCCCGCACGATCGAAAGCCCCAGGCCCAGCCCCTTGCGCCCCTGGCTCGTGGTGAAGAACGGCTCGAATATCCTGCCCAGGTTCTCCGGGGCGATCCCCCTGCCGTTGTCGGAGACCTCAACCTGGATCGCCCCATCCTTATATATGGTCGCTATCTCGAACCTCCCCCCCTCATCGACCGCGTCGATGGCGTTGTTTATGAGGTTCAAAAAGATCTGGTCCAGCTCGCCGGATCTCGCCTTTATGAACGGCACCGCCTCGTCGAAGGATGTGTGGAGGTCGATCCTCTCCTGCTGTATCTGGAGAGAGACGAAGCCGAGTATCCTCCTGATCATGCTGTTGATGTTCACATCGAGAAATGCCGGCTGCCCCCTCCTGCCGACCATGGCGAGCGAGAGCATGCACTCTACCACGTCGCGCATGCCCTCAAGCGACCGGCGCAGCGTCGAGAGCTTCCTCCACCGCTCCGGATCGTCCCTGGCGTCTTCCATCAGGGAGTCGACCATTAGCATGCCGCCGCAGAGCGGGCTGTTGAGCTGATGCGCGATGCCAGCTCCCATGCGGCCCATGGCAGCGAGTTTGGCGGAGCTGAAGAGGTCGGCGCGCACCCGGTCGAGCTCCCTGGTCCGCTCCTCGACCATCTGCTCGAGCCTCTCCGAATATTGTTTGAGCTTCTCCTCCGCCTCCTTCTGGTCGGAGACGTCGCGCATGGTGGCTATCATCCCAATGGGCGTGCCGTCGTCGGCCCGAAGCATCGAGTTGTGCATGAACGCCGGGAACGGGGTGCCGTCGCGCCTCGCATGCCAGACCTCCCCGGCGAAGACGCCGTACTTCAGAAGCACATCGTTGGCCTCCTTCACCGCTGCGACCTGCCCCTGGGCGTGAAGAATGTCGAGATTCTTCCCCTTGAGCTCCTCGGGGCCGTAGTCGTGCATGGAGGCAAAGGCGTGGTTGATGAAGAGCAGGTTGCCGTCGAGGTCCGAGACCGCCATCCCCTCGCTGCTCTGCTCGACAGCGCTCGAGAGGAGCCTCAGCCTCCCCTCCGCCTTCAGCCTCTGGGCCAGCTGACTGCGGATGCCCGCAGAATCTTTGGCGCCGTACTTTCTCACAAGGCAAAGTCTATCGGCTCCGGCGGATTATTACAAGCCTGTCGAGTCGCAAAAACAGCACAGGGGAGCCGTCTCGCGACGGTTCCCCTGCTTGAGAAAGGAGGGTTAGGGATTTTTTAATCTACGCGCTGTAGTGCACAGCGGTGCTCTGCTTCTGTCTCATGAGGTCGGCCTCGAAATCGGCCAGTGCGTACGGATCGAATGCGGCCAGCTGCGTGCGCGCGTCGTTGTACTCCCTGTGGCAGTCGTCCATATATGCGAGAAGGTCCTCGCGCTCCGTCCTGTCGCTGATCTCGTCAAATTTCTGCCTGGCGTACTCGTGATTGATAGAGCTGGCCGCCATCTTCAGCTGCAGCTCCATGAGCCTCTTCTGGGCGTCCCCCGAGGCATCGGAAAGATCGCCTGCGCTGAGGCCGATCTCGACGCCCTCTTCGTCTGAAAACATGTTCCTGGTATCTTCCATGGCCCCTCCGCTCTCCCTGCGGAGTTAAAGATGCATAGAGGATGCCAAAGTCAGGCTTTGAGGCGCTCCTGTAAGTGGTTGATATTATTGTTTAATAAATTTTGGAAATAACAGGAAAGGGGCTAAGGCCATCAAAAATGGGCATATCGGGCCCCGATCAGGGGAGTTCTCTCCCCAGGGCCCGGGCGAGGTCTGATATCCTCTTTTTCATCCTCCGGACGTGTGTCCCCTCCCAGAGGATTTTGCCGCAGGATGGGCAGCGCGAGAATCGGCCGGCGAGGTCGAAGGCCTTGGGAGGGATGATCTCCCTGAATGCGTCCCTGTCGATCACCTCGAGCGGCACGTTGCACTCCACGCACCTGGTGAGGAAACCCTCGAGGGGATCGAGGCCGGGCAATTTCCTGTAGAGTTCGAGCAGCTGCTCATCCAGAGAGTCGGAGGACACGACGACGTATTCGGGGATCGCCTTGAGCTCGCCCCAATTCCCGGCGCGCGTGATTATCACCCTCCCCTCCTCGCGTGCGACTCGAAACAGGGAGGAGCGCTCGATTCCGCCTTCGTAGAAGACGTCGTGGCCGCTGACGCGCAGCCACCGGGCGAGACGACCGAGCATGACATCGCAAGCGAGCTTCATAGAGCCGTGACTCGTGACTGGTGACTCGTGATCAGTCGAAACAAAAACCGCGCATTCACTTAAGATATCTCTTTGAGGATCTGGCGGACGACCGCCCGCGGGTCGCGGGCCTCCACGACCGGACGGCCGATCACGAGGAAGTCGGCGCCCGCGGCCATCGCCATGACGGGCGAGGCGATGCGCCTCTGATCCTGTGCCGCGGCGCCGAGAGGTCTCACGCCCGTGGTGACGATGAGGAACTTCTCGCCGCAGGCCTTGCGTATGGGGGCTATCTCCAGCGGCGACGCGATGACGCCGTGCAGCCCGCAGTGCTGCGTCAGCCTCGCGAGCCTCACCACCTGCTCGCGCACCTCGAACTGCACGCCGATATCGGCGAGCGACTCCATGCTCGTGAGCACGGTCACGGCCAGCAGCGTGGGCATCTTCGCCTTGGAGCCGGCCGCCTCGCGGGCAGCATCGATCGTGCTCTTGAGCATCTCCTCGCCGCCCACCGCGTGGACGTTGAGCGAGGCGACGCCCAGTTTGGTCGCAAAATAGACCGCCTTGTGGACCGTGGACGGGATGTCGTGGTACTTGAGGTCCAGAAAGACCCTGCAGCCGTTGGCGTGGATCATCTTGATGACGTCCGGACCCAGCGCCGTGTAGGTGGGGATGCCGACCTCGAAGGTGTGCACCTCCTCCTTGAGGAGACGCACCATCTTCTCTGCGTCCTTCATCTGGTCGGCCATGAGCGCGACTATGACCCTGTCCTTGTTGGAGCGCGGCTTCATCGTCATTCGGACACCTCCGTCCTTTTGGAAGGACTATATGCGTGCGGGTTTCTGTTCTCTCACCACAGCTGCGACCCTCTCCACCGCCTCGGCCGGGCCCATCCTCTCCGCCTCGCCGCCGGCGCGCCGCTTGAACTCGACCATGTCGTCCTTGAGCCCCTTCTCGCCTATCACGATCCTGTAGGGGATGCCGATGAGATCGGCGTCCGCAAATTTCACCCCCGCCCGCAGGTCGCGGTCGTCCATGAGGACCTCCACGCCGCGGGACTCGAGCTCGTCGTGGATCTTGCCCGCGACCTCGGCGACTTCGCCGCCTGCGGAGAGCGGGACGATCTCGACGTGGAACGGGGCGATCGGGAGCGGCCAGACGATGCCGCGCTCGTCGTGGCTCTGCTCAATGGCCGCGGCCGCGGTGCGGCTTATGCCGATGCCGTAGCAGCCCATCACCATGGGCCTCGCCTCGCCCTTCTCGTCTGTGTAGCAGGCCCTCATGGGCTCGGAGTATTTCGTGCCGAGGTAGAACACCTGGCCCACCTCTATCCCGCGGTGCTCCTCCATGGCCGCGCCGCAGCGCGGGCAGGCGTCACCAGCTACCGCGCGCCTTATGTCGATGAAACGGCTCACAGCGAAGTCGCCGAGGTTCGCTCCCACGAGGTGAGCGTCCGCTGCGTTGGCGCCCACCACGAAGTCAGCCATCGAAGCGACCGCGTGATCGGCGTAGACCGGTATTGAGATGCCCACTGGCCCCGCGAATCCCGAAGGGGCTCCGGTCGCCTCGACGACCGTGTGCTCCTCGGCCATGACGCACCTCTCGGCGCCTATCGCCTCCTTGAGCTTGGACTCCTTGAGGTGGTGGTCGCCGCGCACGAGCCCTGCCACCGGCCCCTTGTCGGTGTCGAATATGAGGGTCTTCACGAGCTGCTCGGGCCGGACCTTGAGGAACTCGCAGACCTCCTCCACCGTCTTCTTGCCGGGCGTCGCAACTTTTTTGAACTGGCCCTTCCGGGTCCCGGGTCCCGAGTCCCGAGTCCCGGTCGGTTTGAGTTCCGCCTTCTCGACGTTTGCCGCGTACTCGCACTTCGAGCAGGCGACGATCTCGTCCTCGCCCGAGGCGGCGAGGACCTGGAACTCGTGCGACATGGAGCCGCCGATCGTGCCGGTCATGGCCTCGACCGGCCGGTACTCGAGGCCGCAGCGGATGAATATGCGCCTGTAGGCCTCGTACATCGCGCGGTAGACGGCTTTGGACGATTCCTCGTCGCGGTCGAACGAGTACCCGTCCTTCATTATGAACTCGCGGCCCCGCATGAGCCCGAAGCGGGGGCGCACCTCGTCGCGGAATTTGGTCTGAATCTGGAAGCAGTTCTTGGGCAGGTCGCGCCATGAGCTGATCTCGTTGCGCAGAAGGTCGGTGATCGCCTCCTCGTGCGTGGGCCCGATGCAGAAGTCGCGGTCGTGGCGGTCCTTGAAGCGGAGCAGCTCCTTCCCGTAGACCTGCCAGCGGCCGGTCTCCATCCAGAGCTCCGCCGGCATGACCACCGGCAGCAGGAGCTCCTGCGCCCCGGCCGCGTTCATCTCCTCGCGCACGATCCGCTCGATCTTGCGAAGCACCCTGAGGCACAGGGGGAGATAGGTGTACACGCCGGCCGCGAGCTTTCGGATGTAGCCTGCGCGCACCATGAGCTTGTGGCTTTCGACCTCGGCGTCGGCCGGCGCCTCGCGCAGCGTCGGTATGAGCATCCGTGAATATAGCATCGATTGATTCCTCTCGAGGATCCGATCGGGGCATTCATTAGCCCCTATTGATCAACGATTCAATCTCCTTCATGAGTTCGTCGGCGAGATCCCCCTCAGGACAGGTTCGGATAATCTTTCCGCCCCTGATGATGACCCCCTTGCCGTCGCCGCCCGCCACGCCCACGTCGGCCTCTTTGGCCTCTCCCGGGCCGTTGACCGCGCAGCCCATCACCGCCACCCGTATCGGCGCCCTCACGCCGGCGAGGCGCCCCTCCACCTCCTCGGCCAGCCTCTCGACGTCGATCCTCGCCCTCCCGCACGTGGGACAGGATATCACCTCCGGGTAAGGCCTGTCCCTGAGGCCGAGGTTCGCCAGTATCTCGTAGCCTGCGCGCACCTCCTTCACAGGGTCTGCGGTGAGCGAGACCCTGATCGTGTCGCCGAGCCCCTCCGCAAGCAGCGTCCCGATTCCCATCGCCGATTTGATGGCCCCTGCCAGCAGGGTGCCCGCCTCGGTGACTCCGAGGTGGAGCGGGCAATCCACCTTCCCGGAGAGCATCCTGTAGGCAGAGACGGTGTCGGCGACGCTCGAGGCCTTGACCGAGATCTTTATGTCCCTGAAATCGACCCGCTCGAGCAGGGCCACATGCCGGAGCGCCGATTCGACCAGCGCGGCAGGGGTGGGGTGCGCATGCCTCGCGAGGATATCCTTCTCCAGGGAGCCGGCGTTGACGCCGACGCGTATCGGTATGCCGCGCGCCTTTGCCGCGGCCGCCACTTCGGCAACGCGATCTGGGGATCCTATGTTGCCCGGGTTGATCCTGAGCCCGTCCACCCCCGCCTTCACGGCGGCGAGCGCAAGGTCGTGCCTGAAGTGTATGTCGGCCACGAGCGGCACATCGGTGCGGCGCCTGATCTCGGAGAGCGCCGCGGCGGCCGCATCGTCCGGCACCGCGAGCCTCACTATCTCGCAGCCCGCGTCGGCCAGCCTCTCGATCTGCCGAAGGGTCGCCTCCGCGTCGGAGGTGTCGGTGTTGGTCATCGACTGGACCGAAACGGGCGCGCCGTCGCCGACCGCGACCCTGCCTATTGAGATGCGGCGCGTCTTTCTTCTCATGAGGCCTTTCCCGACAGCATGCGACCGGCCACGAAGCGGCCGGCGATGAGGGCCGCAGAGGCGAGGATGCAGATCATCGCAATGCATGCGGATGAGGGGTGAGCCGCCCCGCAGCGCACGAGGCTGCAGGAGGTCTTGGAACCGCTGGATGTCGTGGCCGTACTGGTGCCCGCACAGGGATTGGCCGTGTCTATCTTGACATCCTGCATCTCGATGGTCTCGCCGCCCTGGCTGCACGAGACGGTCGTGGCGTCGTCAGGGCCGAGTATGGAGCCGGCGTCAAAACCCTTTGGCGGATAATCCAAGGGCTCGAAGTCGGACGCCCCCCTGAAATCCTCGCCTATCGCCTCGTACCAGACCTTGTACGCCCGGCCCGGGACTATGCCGTAGAGATAGTAGCGGCTGTCCCCATCACAGGAGGGGTACATCGCCCCACTGACGAACGAGCGGGCCTCAACGAGGGGGGTGGTCGTTCCCTCAGCCCTGGTGGCGGTCACATGCACGCCCTTGAGGGGGCGGTCGTCACCGTCGAGGATCCTGCCCGTTATCAGGCAAAACTGCGAGCCGAGCACCGGGGTGGGATACAACCAGGAAATCGTCACCTCGTCATCGCGATTGAGGTCGCTCTGCGACGTGCTTATGAGCTCGGGGTACATGGTGGGGATGAACGTCGAGTTGTCGCAGGTCGAGCCGAGCTCGCAGTCTTTCACGTACTCGTAGTTCGTCTGGCTGTGGTCCAGATTCAAGAGGTGCCCCAGCTCATGAAGGACGGTGGCCTTGTAGTACGAAGATTTCGTCGCAAGGTCAGAGCCGAGGGTCGTATTGTCGCTGGCCAGCAGCAGCCCGTTGAAGATCACTATGCCCTTGGTGATGAATTTGCCCGAGGAATCGGAAGCCAGCGGCACGGAGAGGCCGACCACGCCGTCCTTGTTTTCTTCGCCGACGAACACGGCGGTGATCTCTCCCGTTTCATCAAAGACCACGACCGTCGGGCCCTCGTCCCCGTTGTAGTAATCAAGATAGTTGTCCACCGTGATGTTCATCACGGGGCAGCCGGCATCCATCGCGGTGCTGACCGACGTCGTGTCCACAAGCTGATTTGAAGCGTTGCGAAGCTTGACGGATGTCCATTTGCCCAGCGCCTCTGTGATCCATTGGACCGCAGTGTCATGCGGGACCGAGGATGCCAGATCGCCCGGATCGGGGCACCACTTCAAAGTCTGATTCTCCCACTGGAGGGCGGTGCCGGAGGCTGCATCGTCCACATAGAACGGCCCTCCCGCCCGGGCGGAAACAGAAAACAGGACCGCCGCCAAGACGGCCACGAGCGCTGCTGTCCCTCGAAGAGGCATGGATCACTCCTTTTTGTCGAGCTCTTTGATCATCTTCACAAAACTGTCGTAATCAAGCGGCCCGCCATCCGCCCCGGCACTCACACCCCCTGCCGAGAGGGCCTTGCCGACCTTCGCGGTCGACGGCAATCCTTTGAAGAGCGACTTGTTTCCATAGTCGTTGACGACCTGTGTCTTGCCGTCGGCGCCGGTGATGAAGTTGAACTTGCCGACGCCCATGTTGATGACCCCCCTCAGGCCGTACGGAGTCTCACTCGAGAGAAAGACGGTGTATCTCTTGCCCGCCTCGAAGAACGGCATGCCCGGGATGTACGGCTGACCCACGCTCAGGGCGGCGGACCTGCTGCCCCCCAGATGCGTGAAGGCGAAACTCGACGGAACATCCCCCTTGATGGAATCCTCGACCGTGAAGGTGTACTTGCTGACCAGGATTTTCCCCCTCTCGCCCAGCGCCATCGCAGCCGGCTCGGCTGAGACGCAGACTCCGGTGAAGGCTACGTTGGCCTTCGTGAGATCGGTGACCTTGCCTGAGATCACCTGCGAGGCCGGGGAGCTCGCGGCATGGAGGATGAGGATCCCGGCAACAGCAGATACAGTTATTATGCGCTTCACAGGGCACCCCTCTGTCAAATTATACCGCAGATCCGCAACTTATTGCGAACCCTTTATAAAGTCAATGCGTCGGGCGTGGGAAGTGCATAAAAAAACGGCCTTTTCCTTGAGAGGGAAAAGGCCGCGTCAGGGCTGTATCTGCCGTCACATTACATCTTGAACCTGGCAGCCAGGGACTCGGCTGCGGGGGCCTGATCTTCGGAGGACTGCTCCTCGGCGGGCCTCTCACCCTTCGAGAGCGAGACCGCGTAGCTCGCGCAGGGTTTGCCCCAGGACCCGTCCTCAGAGACCTCTATCACCTCGCAGCTGCCGCCGATCGTGTCCTCGACCGAGAAGTCGAGATAGTAGACGTGCCTTGTGGAGCCCTGCTGCACCATGAAGATCGCGCCGGTGTCCTTTATCTCAGCCGATGCGACCGAGCCGCCGCCGAACGTGGCGTTCAGAAGATTCGCGCTGTGGATCACGTCCATCGACATGTCCAGGGCCTCTCCCACGGCATCGGAGACACCTGCGCACGAGTTGGAATCCAGCGTCATGGTGCCCGCGTAGTAGCCGCTGTAGATGCCGATGTCCTTGCCCGGGAGAAGCGGCACCTGGTCGGGGGAAAATCCCTCGTAGGGCGTGTTGTCGCTGTCGAACGCAGCGCAGCCTCCGATTGCGATGAGGATACAGGCGATGATGACGAGACGCTTTGACATGACCCCTCCCTTTTTTGCCGGGCATACGGCCCGACCGGGCAATCTATGCCCTCCATATGGGGTATCGTCACAATATGAAAAAAGTTGCTTGAAAAAAAGCGTATCAAAAACAATCAATATTATCGAGGACTTGGCAGCCATAAAGGCTGAGGTCAAGGTTGAGGTTCAGCAAAAAAATCTCCTCAGCCTCGACCTCAGCTTCTAACCTATGTGATGGATCAAAAACCGGCCGCAGCGCTCGCACACGTAGACCGTGTCGGCGTTGCGCAGCATCTCAGAGGCGAACCCGCTCGACAGCTGCATGTTGCAGCCGCGACAGATCCCGTCTGGGGCCTCGACCAGCGCCTCGCCGAAGTGCTCCATGAGACGGTCGAAACGCGAGAGCATGCTGCCCGAGAGCTCCGCGCGCGCCAGATCGATCTGGCCCTCCAGCCCCTTCGCTTTCGCGCGCCTCTTCATCTCCAGGCACTGGAGCGCGATGAGCATGTCCGCCTCGCACTTGGTAGCGCGTCCCTTGAGCATGTCCACCTTCACGTCGGCGAGAGCGGCCGCGATCTCCCCGGCCCCCTTCTCCTCCATGAGCCTGTTTTTGAAATGCGAGTCCGCGAGCTTCGATACGAGCCCTGCGAAGAGACGGTTGAAGAGGCCGGCCTGCTCGGGCTGCCAGATGACGAGCACTATGAGGTTCACAGGGCCCGAGTCTGGGGAGCCGAAATCGAGGCCCCCCATGTGTCTGCCGACCGCGATCGAGGGCCTCTCGCCCACGTCTAGCCTCGCGTGCGGTATCGCCACTCCCCCGCCGAGGGTCGTGGGGCAGAGCTCCTCTCGCTCCATTATTCGGGCCACCGCCTCGGCCTTGTTGGAGACGAGCTTATGTTTGTAAAGCACGTCGACCAGGTCCTCTATAGCGGCCTTCTTGGAGCGGTTGGTCATGTTCGCCAGGACCTGCTCGGGCCTGAGCACATCTCCGAGCGGCACTTCCTTCAGATATCGCGCGTTCATCCCTTCTCCTTTTGAGGCTTGCCCCCCGCATCGATTCCGTGGCGGCATGCATATGCCCGGCGTTCTGCGCCGTCAAGGCATAACGCCCGGGCATTGACCGTTTCGGCTCTTCCCGGGATTAGTTGCGCACTTTTTTCCGCTGATGCCCGTTTTTAGAGGGTTTGCAGGAGTTATAGATTTGCGAAAAAATCGCGCAACTTTCCGGCCGGTGCGCCGATACAGCGGATGAAAAGAGCGGCGGCCCATGCTGCCACGAAAGGAGCGGTAACCTATGAAGAGGAACATCTTAGCCCTGGTTCTCGTCGCAGCGGCGGCCTTCGGCCTCTCGGCGTGCAGCGATTCGGCCGTGAGCGCCGACGCCATGCCCGACATCTCCACAGAAGGAGTCCTGGTCACGAAAGCGGAACTCCTGAACGCGCTGTGGAGCGACTCCGAAGAGACCACACCGGCATCCGGGTGCCTTGCCGGCTCCTCGTTCATCATCTACCCGGCGAACGGATTCAGCATAGCCAGGAATCCGACGAAGACGACTGAGAACCCTTCAGACGCCCTCATCGTCAGCAGCATCTTCATATCCTTCACAGACGAGGGCAACGACGGCCGGGGCGCGGGCTGCGGAACGGGCGACCTCAACTTCATCGTGTCCGCTTCGCCCGACGCGCCGATCGACATAGTCTCTGCCCCGGAGATCGCCTCCAGGCACTCCGTGGCGACCCTGGCCAAGGACGCAGCGAGGCCGTATCCCGCCTGCGCCATCACCGCCCACTTCGAGCAGGCGGGCGTCGAGCTGTGCGGGACAGCGGATGAGGCAGAGGAGCAGGAGGAGGAGGCCGGTGACGACGCAGCCGAGGACCAGGCCGAAGACCAGGCCGAGGACCAGGCGGAGGTGGAGGAGGCCGACTCCTCGGACGACGGTGAGACCGCCGAGGATCCCGCGGCCGAAGACACGGACGACGAGGCGGAAGATGATGGCTTCATAATAGTGAAGCCCGTGGTGAAACCCGGCGTCGGCACGACGCCCTCGTCGAGGTTCAAGGCAATATACGTCGACGAGCCGCTCAAGTGCGGCAACGCCGAGGTCCGCTCGATGAGGATGGTGGTCGACGACTTCAACTGCAGGATCCAGGAGACGACGCCCGCAAAGCTTTCCTGGAGCTACACCGAATAAGGCGCGTACAGGAACGATCGACTCGATCGGAGAGGGGCCGGCCGGGCAAAAGCCCGGACGGCCTTTTTGTTTTTCACATTGTTTCGTTGACACAGGCGTCGATCGAATTTAATTTTCGAGCTGACCGATGAAATATCTCTTCAGAAAATCGTGCCGCCTCGGCCTGCCGTTCGCCTTGATCGTGCTGGCATCATCGCTTTGCCCCTCTCAATCGCTCTGTTCCGAGATCCCAACGCACCTGCGGGGCGACGGCACCGTCACCATTCACCGCCCGATCACGGGCGAACGGGCCACATTCCGCTACAGGGACGAAAAGGGGGATTATGACGACCATGCCTTTGACGAGATCGCTCATCTCTTCCGCTGCAGGCTCACCAGCGAGGAGCACCCCATAGACCCGCAGCTGATAGAGATCCTGGACTCCATCGAGGATCATTTCAGCGCCGACGAGGTCCGCCTCATCTCCGCGTTTCGGAGCCAGGAGAGAAACGCGATGATGAGGAAAAAAGGACGCAGGGTTGCCAAGGGGAGCCTGCACATGGAGGGGCGGGCGGCGGACATCGAGGTCCCGGGCGTCTCGAAAATCGCCCTCAGAAATTTCGCGCACTCGCTCGGCCAGGGCGGCGTCGGCTATTACAGCAAGCGCAGCTTCGTGCACGTCGATTCGGGTGAGGTCAGGGCCTGGGGCTTCGGGCCCGCAAAGGCCGGCAGGAGGACTCGGCCCGCCGCGGCACACAAGTAGAGGCATGGGCAAAAAATAAAAAAGCCGCCGTAAAAAACGGCGGCCCTTGTCTCTTCCGTTGGTCCTACACCTCCCCCTTCTTCTTCTTTTCCCGCTCCGCCCTCCACTTTTCCCAGTTGTCGTCCACCTTCTTGATCCT
>JAFGMW010000109.1 GCA_016927275.1 Pseudomonadota bacterium | reverse complement strand
TGCTGAGGTCCTCTGCCATTTCGACCGACTGCTTGTAGCAATTCAGCTTTTCGTGAAACATTTTAAACCTCCCTTGAGTTGGTTTTTGCGTTGCCCTCCACCCAATTTGAGAGGGCAACGAAAAAACCAACTTCACAGGAGGAATTATGAATCACGAAAAGCTGGATTGCTTCAGGCAGTTGATGGCGCTGGCAGAGGACCTTGCAAAGAGGGTCGCCAAGTGGCCGCGGGGAAACGGGTTCCTCGCCGATCAGCTCAATCGCGCGATGTCGTCGGCGGTCTTAAACCTCGCAGAGGGCAACGGCAAACGTGCGTACGGCCGGGAGCGCCGCCGATTCTTCCAGATATCGCTGGGCTCAATCGCTGAAGTCTCGGCCTGTCTTGATCTCGCCCATGCCTTCGAGCTTATGCCCTCAGGCCAGCAGGAAGCCCTCAAATCGCGCCTCAAGCTGGCATACGTCAAGATCGAGGCCCTGCCGTAGGGCTCTGAGTTCTGATATCTGATCTCAGAACCTGTTCTCTCAATCTGGATCTGTGATCTGAGATCGCAGTTTAACTGCGATGGTACTGCGATGAAAAGGCGATGGTGGAGCGATGGTAGGGCGATGATACAGCGCGTTCGTTACGCTTTCATGTTCACGTACTGCAGCGGGACTTCGAGTTTCTGGGCACGCAGGGTCTGGATGACCTCCTGGAGCTCGTCGATCTTCTTGCCGGTCACGCGGACCTGGTCGTCCTGGATCGAGGCCTGGACCTTGAGCTTCAAGTCCTTGATGGTCTTGACGATCCCGCGCGCGGTATCCTGCGAGACCCCCTCCTTGATCTTGACGTCCCTCTTGAGGAGCCCCTGCGAGGTCGGCTCCTCCTTCCCGAAGTCGAGGCACCTTGGGTCCACGTGCCTCTTCACGCAGTTGCCGCGGAGCATCTCCTCGAGCGCCCTCATCTTCATGCTGTCCGCGGTGAGGAGGTGAATCTCCTTCGCTTTCTTGTCGAGGTCGATCGTGGTCTTGGAGTTGCGGAAATCGTAACGCGTTGCCACCTCGCGCAGGGCGTTGTTCACCGCGTTCTCGAGTTCCCCGAAGTCCACCTTGCTCACTATGTCGAATGACGGCATGGCTCCCTTTCTTGAGCTAATCATGATCGATGTCAAGGCTTAAGGCTTAAGGAAACCCTCAGGCGTTCATGAGTATTCTGGGCATCATCATGACGGGCGGCGTCGGCATGAACGACGCCGATGTCCCGGGCAAGCCGGCCGGGGGGAAGGTGTTGCGGCGAGCCCTTCCGCCGCAGGGCTGGGCCGAAAGCGCGTCGCTGTTCCATCGGACGAGCCTCTCAATGAGCTTGATGACCTGCCTCTCCGGCTTCGAGAGCTGCGCCCTGATCCCGGGCATCTTCTTTGCCGAGACCATTTCGTCCAGCGCGCGGAAGGCCCGTTTGCGGGCCGCCGCAGGGTCGTGCGCCGCCTCTTGGGCCGCTGCCATGATTTCGGCTTTTACATCAGGCGGGAGGAGATCCCCAAGCGGCGCTATCCCTCGGCGCTGCAGCGCAAGCGATGGAAGCTCATCGGCGCCGTATATGCTTCGGGTGACGATGTCGGCGTCGCGGTAGAACCAGCGCGCCCATCTGAACACGCGCTTTATGTAGTCGTCGGACAGGAGCTTCGAGTCGTCCTTCGAGTGGGTGAATCTCGCGCGGTCGAAGGCGTTGTTCGGAGTTCGGTCTCCGCCCATGCGTGCGACCTCGTCCAACTCCGGCAGTCGATCGCGGTTTTTCAGGTAGTATTCCAGGGGGCCGACCGCGATCCGCGAGAGCCTCTCGGCCATGGTCTTCTCGATCCTGCCTGCGATGTAGAGCGCCTCCACAAGGGTGTGCAGCGAGTAGTGCTCGCTGGCCCCAGGGAAGGTGTAAGCGCTCTCCTTTAGTTTTCCCATGGCATTCATGCACTCGATCGCGATCCGGTCGCGCCTCGCGAGCAGGAATTTCATCAGCGCCCTGTCGTCTGCGAGCGCCGACCTCTCTGTCGCCTGGAGGGTGGGGGATCGAAGATACAGATCGTATGAGCTCGCGAGCCTCCTCGCCGACTGCCCATCCTTGAGGAGCGGCTCGGCGACGATCGCGGCGCTCACGAGCGTACCGATCGCGTAGTCCCCGAGGTCCTTTGTCTTTACAGAGGCCTCCCTCGCCTCCGCGGAGATCTCCGCGCGCTGCGCTGCCAGCCCGAGCACGAGCGCAACAGGGTCCTCGCGGTTCTCGGCCACGACCCGCCTCAGCGTGGCCGATCTCTTAAATATCTCTGCATGGACGATCTGCATGCGGTTCTTATCTGTCCAGCCGGCCGGTATCTTTCCGGCGGCCTCCAGGGCCGACAGCATGGCCAGCATGGTCAGCGACGGGCTGCCGGGGATCGTGCCCTCGAACATCGCGAGATCCCGCTCGATCGCCTCCCTCGCCTCGGAGAGCCGGCATAGCAGCGGTTCCGGCTTTGAGATGTCGTCCACAGCGATTCCCCTGAGCGTGGGCGAGCGGCCGAAGAGGGGGGAGGAGGATCTTCCGTTGAATGCGCGCCAGTCCGATGCAAGGCGGGCCCTCTGCATGATGCGGTCGAAGGCCTCGCGGACATGCCTCTCGTCGCGCAGTTCCCCCGAGAGATCGTGCCGAGGCCTTGATAGCGCTTCGCGCACCAGCTTTGCGTCCGCGGCCGCGGCCTTGTTCGAGCGGTCGGCCCAGGCGACGGCGAGGCTTGTCTTCCAGTATGTCTCGGGGTCGAGTCTCATCTCTCGTCGATCCTCATATCACGCGGCAGAAAGTCAAGCCGGACAGCATGGGCGGCTGCATGCCCGCGATGCTCAAGCGCATGCCGTACGGCGCGAATGAAGACGGCGC
>JAFGMW010000108.1 GCA_016927275.1 Pseudomonadota bacterium | reverse complement strand
CGTTTGCTGTGAGTTTGCTCCGTCTGACGCGAAGTGCCTTTATAGTGTCATTCGCTGACGCCATGAAGCAGGTTCATGGTATCAAATTGTGGCGAAGGAGCTGCCTGCCGGCATTTTTACTTTATCGGAACGATGAAGATCGGAAGCATTGTCCTAACGCCGCAGTTCAGGGGTGCTACCGGCGGTTTGACCGGCTGATCGCCGATCCCGGGCATGGTGCCCGAAACAAGGCCGCTCACGGGTTGCGGCGTGCCGCCCGACTTGCCGCCCAGCGCGCGCCCGCCGCCGGGGCCGCCCTTCGGGGGCAGATTATCGCCGCCTCCCGCGACTATCCGGTCGACCTCAGCGTCGCCCAGCACGTCGCGCATGAGCATCTCGATATATGCCCCGAACACCATCTGCCCCGGTGTGAGCTTTCTTTCGCTGTTCAGAGTGCGCTCGACCCGGGCTATCAGCGACGTGAACCCGCTCTTGCTCTCCCGGTCCTTCGCCTTTGCCTCCGACTTGAGCTTTCGAACGAGCCCGCGGGTCGCGCCCATGTGATCGAACATGGCGCGGATCCTGCGCGCCGGGTCGTCGCTGCGGTACATGAGTTCAACCGCTTGCTCCTCAAGCAGCATGGAGCTGCGCAGCGCCCTGAACTCCGGCGAGTCGTACCATCGCTTGAACGACTCGTAAGCGATCCCCATGGGCCCTTCCCACTCGAACGCAACCGGCACGTGCGCCTCATTACCGTCGGCTCCCCTCGCATATTTGAATCGCACGTTCCGTGCGAACGAGGCGTCGTCCGGCGCGAACCCCACGTCGTAGCTCGTTTTGCGGGGGCTGTTTGCCCAGCTCATGTGCATCTTAGCGCCCACGAAGCGGCCGCCCCGCTCGATCGCGATGTCGTACTCGGAGTGCCCCATGATCATCCCGGTCAGCGTCTCCCGGAGAGCATTGGCGTCGAGCCCGCTCTCTGTCGCAGCCAGCCTGGTCGCGAGGCGCATCTGGCCCTCGTGCTTGACGTAGAGCGGTATCTCCACGGTCATCGACTCTTTTTCCGCCGAGCTGAGCAGCTTCTGCATGAAGCGCGCGTTCTTCTCCCCGGTCGCCGGATCGAGCGTCTCGATTTTCGACCCGTCCTCCATCTCGACCGCCTCGCCTTCGCTCTTCGGCGCGATCGGCACCCTGCCCTGTATCGCCGATATCACCGCGAACGCCGTCCTCGAGGGCGGCGCGTCGGAAATCACTATGTCCGGGGTAACCTTTATCGCGGGCATGCCGTGCACGTCGTATGTGGATATCCTGATCGCAGCCTGACCGCTCTCCAGATCTTCCGGATCCGGAAGATGAAATCCCCTGTCAGCTGAGATGATCGCGCCGCTCTCGGCGTCGAATGTGACCACGAGGTCCTCGCTCGGGGTCGCGCCGATGTCGAATCCCCTGTTGCGGTAGAAGGAGATGTCCCGCTTTCCGTCGCCGCTGGCCAGCGCGTCGCCGATCTTGAGCAGCCACGAGAGCACCGCGTGCTTCGGCACCTCGTGCGCGAGCTCGGAGGATGACGGCATGGCAAGCGCCGCGACAGGCGCCTCCGATTGCTCCTCCTCCGCGAATTCAGGCAGGAAAACGGGCGGCCGCACGACGGGCGCCTCGATCGGCCCGCCCTCGAATGCGCCCAGCCTCCGCCTTATGTCGGTGATCTCCATCCAGTAGGTGAGATACATCGCCTTGCCGGCCGCCAGCATTATATCGGAGATGCCGGGGTACTCCTTCTCGTCGCGCGCTTTCTGCAGATATCGCTCCACCCCTTTGAACACCGAGTCGATCACATCGATCTTCGACAGCCCTGTGCGTTCCGCGCTGTCGTCGTCGAGGGCTATGGCTATCGATGTCGCGAACTCGGACGCGGCCCTGCGCAGTCCATTCGTGATCGAGTGGGCGAGCGCCCTCATGGCATCGTCCGCCACAGAGGAGGGGTGAAATATCGATGTAAATACATAGGTGTTGCCGTCGTCCTCACCCCTTACGACATCCCCCTCCCGTGATTTTGCTCCGTCTGACGCCATTGCTCCGTCTGACGCCCCTGGGGCGGGGGAAGTTGCTCCGTCTGACGCGAAGTGGAGCCTTGCGTCCGCTTCCATCTCCTCGGCGCGTTTCTGGGCGATTGAGACCCGGACCGAGCGGTCTATCACGCCCGCGCTCATTTCGTTCCTGGAATTTTTGATTGGCATTTGAGGCTCCGGCCCCCCCCCGGGCCTGTCGATATATTATCGGCAGTAAATCGCTTTTGTTGCGCATAGTTTTGCATTTTTTCTGCATTTATATTCATCATTAATATCAATACGTTAGCGTCGGATAACGCCTTGCGCCGCCCTGTCTTCGTAAAAACACGTTGTAACCCGTCGCCCGGTTGTAGTATTCCCGGCAAAGTGAGGTCCTGCGAGCATCAGAGCAGGCGCCACCCGCCGTATGGAGCGGCGAAGACATTATGATGGCGTTAAACAGCGTGAGCACAATGTCCCTCTCTGTGCCCGGGATGTCGCTCGGTGCGAAGATCTCGCTCGTCATGAACATGGCGCGGACCCGAGATCCCCTGGAGGCCGGGAAATCGCTCTCCATTGGCAAGGAATTCGCCCGGCAGAACGACTTCTACCTCCCCACGCCCGACATGCAGAACCCGGACTGGTTCCGGGAATACAAGACCTTCACGGTCCCGTACCTCGTGCACTCCACGCGGCGCATCTTCAGCAGGGAGGTGAGGGAGATATCGGCCGCCCGCGACATCCTCGAGCTGTTCATAAACGAATCCCTCAGCGCCCCGTGCGTCGTGAAGGCCACGTCGATGGGGCTTTTGAGCTACAACGCTTCGAGCGAGTTGCTCCTGCGCCTGGAGGAGGATCTGGACTCGAAGCTCGAGTCGCTGCCCCCCGTGCTTCCGTCCTCCAATCCGTATTTCGGTTTCTCCTGGGTCGCGCGTAGGACGGTGCTGGACGCGGCGTTCTTCCTCTCCACGTACATCTTTCTGGGCGAGATCCAGCATCAGCTCTTCGCGACAGCCGGCTTCGCCGCTGCCATGGAGGCCGCGTTCTTGGCCCGCGGCCTGACTCTCAGGCGAAGGAGGGTCGAGGCGAACCTCGAGCGCGCCGCGAGGTCCGACGAGCTCGTCGCCATGAAGAACGCCGTGGTCGAGCAGCGCGCAGCGCTCGAGTCCATGAAGGACAATATCCCGTTCCGCGTCGACTCCCCCGATCCGGCCAACAGACAGATGCGCATAGCGAGGATAGTGGAGCAGGCGGGCGATGTCACCGGGCGCGCGGCCATACTCGACAGCAAGGGCGTTCCGCGGGTGCTGTCGGACCGGGTGCTCAATTACATAGTGGTGGAGCTGCCCGGCGAGGCGGGCAGGGAGATTCGCGTCGCGATCCCTGAGGTCATGCACCCGCACCTCTTCATCGAGGGCGATAAGCTCGTCGGCGCGGGCACGATGATCTACAGGACCGAAGGCGCGCGGCCGGAGCTGCTCTTCGACGGCCGCAGCGACATCTATCCAACCACCGAGGACTCGGTCATGCGCACCATCCACGCCATGCTCTCCAACAACCGCGGCACGAAGACGGTCGAGAGCTGCTTCAGGCGGTTCTTCGGAGCCGACGTCGACATCCGCCGCGTGGACGACCTCGGCGCCGCCTGATCCACGATCCCCGTTCCCTTGACTATTTCCCCTTTCCCCTCCACTATCCCCCGATTACTATTTTCCGAATCCCGGATCCCGAGTTCCGGATCCCGGGTTCCGGGTCCCAAATATGACCTCCTTTGACTATATAGTAGTGGGCTCCGGCATCATCGGCATGTCCTGCGCCCGCGAGCTCTCCATCCGCCACCCCGGAGCCTCCGTCTGCGTGATCGACAAGGAGCCCGCACCCGCGCGCCACGCCAGCGGCCGCAACAGCGGCATACTCCACGCCGGCTTCTACTACAGCGCCGAGTCGCTCAAGGCGCGCCTGTGCGCTGACGGCAACCGCCTGCTCACCGAATATTGCCTCGAGAAGGGGCTTCGCATCGACCGCTGTGGCAAGGTGGTCTGCGCTGCGAGCCCGGATGAGACCGCCGGCGTGGACGAGCTGCTCCGGCGCGGCCGTGTGAACGGCATCGATGTGAAGGCGGTCGACGTGGGTGAGCTCCGCGAGCTCGAGCCCGCCGCCCGCACCTTCGGCCGCGCGCTCTGGTCGCCCACGACCGCGGTCGTGGATCCGGAAGAGGTCTGCCTCTCGCTGGCGGGCGACCTCAGGGCCCGCGGCGTGGAGTTCATGTTCGACACGAAGTTCCTCCGCCGCCTCCCTGGCCGCGCGATCGAGACGTCGCAGGGCCGCCTCGAGTGCGACGCGTTGATCAACTGCGCCGGCCTCTACGCCGACCGCGTGGCCCACCGGTACGGCGTGGGCGAGGAGTACACGGTCATCCCGTTCAAGGGCTATTACTATAGATACAAGCACGCGGCGCACTTCCGCCGCCACGTCTACCCAGTGCCCAACCTGGCCAACCCGTTCCTTGGCGTGGCCTTCACCCGCTGCGCGGACGGCACCGCCAAGTGCGGCCCCACCGCCACCCCGGTCTTCTGGCGCGAGTGCTACGGGCTGATCGAGGGATTCCGGCTCGACGAGGCGGTGGAGATATCGCTCTGGGAGGCTCTCCTCTTCGCGGCGAACGACTTCAACTTCCGCGACCTCGCCCTCGTCGAGATGAAGAAGTACCTCAAGAGCGGCTTCGTGAAGATGGCGCGCAGGCTCATGCCCTCGGCCGACCCTGCCATGTTCGGCGATTCCCTGCGCCCCGGCATCCGCGCCCAGCTGCTCGACAGAAACCAGCGCAGGCTGGAGATGGACTTCGTGATAAGAAAGGGGGAGGCGAGCGTCCACGTGCTCAACGCCGTATCCCCGGCCTTCACCTGCTCGTTCGCCTTCGCCCGCCTTGTGGTCGATGAGGCAATGACCAGCTGACCTGATCTACCAGTCACCAGTCACTAGTCACGGTTTTTACCGTCAGACGGAGCAAAGTCATGCCAGGCACTGCTCACGTCTCTTTATGCCGGGAAAGTCAGACGGTCCAGACCCGCAATCCGCAACAAGATAACGGGAATCGTCAGTAATTATCCGACCCAACTCTCAACATTACTTTCAACACATTGTATTTTAAAGAGCTTTATTCTGGACCGATTTGGTCCGTCTGATTGTTTATTTAATTTCGTCTGATTGTTTAATTGTTTTAATTGTTTATAGGTCTGACTGTTTACGTCCGATCGTTCAGGTTTTGAGCTTATCGGAAACAGCCCTTTTTGTGTTATCATGATATTAATGCAAAGCATTGTGCGCTGCCAGCGCGTGCATCCTCACGTGGCATACATTCTCGGAGGTCAGCGATATGAAGCCGATGATCCGCTACCATGAATTTCCGATCTCCCTTCGCCTTGTAGTGAGAGTGTTCGGCGTCCTGATGCTGATCGTTGTCGCCACCTGCGGCGGCGGGTCCTCGACCGACTACGTCGCCGATACGCAGGCGTCCGCGCTCGACGGGCTCAGGGCGGGTTCGCTCACGCCGGTGCAGTTCTATTTCAGCGACGGGATCCCCGAGTTCCTCTCGATGAAGGTCGCCGTCCCGTCGGGCCTCGAGGACGACGCCGTGGTGCGCGCGCTCAACTTCCTCGAGACCTACAAGGACCTCTACGGCCTCACCGACCCGGCGTCGCAGCTATACCTGGAAAAGGTGGTGCAGAACGCGGAGGAAGGCGAGGAGCACCTCTTCTTCGGCCAGCGCCAGAACGGCATCCCCGTCTACGGAGCCGCGCTGGCGGTCCACATCGTGGACGGCTATGTGCGGATGACGGGCGGGCGCTACGTCGCCGACTTCCCGGCCTACGCGGCCCCCTCGATCGACGCCGACGCAGCTGAGGCGGCGGCGATCGCGGGGACGGGCTGTTCCGGGATGGAGGCCCTTGGAGAGACGCGCCTCATGTACTTCGACCGCGCGCTCATCGACTCCGCCGCGGAGTCGGACGTGCGCCTGGCCTGGCGCGTCAGCCTCAGCGGCTACTGCGACATCAACGGCGGCGGATCTTCATGGCTCGCCTTCGTGGACGCCTGCAGCGGGGAGGCCCTCTTCTACCTGAGCCAGTCCCCCGCGGGAAAGGACTTCGACATAGAGACGGCGAACAACACGTCCTCGAACCACTGCTGGAACGGCCTCGCGGAGACCGACGACGACGAGTGGTTCGACGAGGACGGCCCCACCGGCTATCCGGGCGCGGGCTCCGACCTCCATCTGGACGGCCAGCACGCCTATGATTACGCCCACGCCGTCTACGATTACTTCTACAACACCTTCGGGCGCAAGGGCTGGGACGGCCACGATGTGCAGGCGGAGATCATGGTCCACGCGCTGTCGTCGCACGGAACTCACTATGACCGGGGATGCGACTACATCCTCTTCATCGACGGGAGAGCACAGCGAGACATACTCGCGCACGAATGGACGCACGGGATAGGGTCGTACGAGGGCGTCGCCGAGTACCACGGCGAATCCGGCGCGCTCGACGAGCACTTCTCCGACTTCTTCGGCGCGATGGTGGACGGCGACTGGCTGATGGGCGAATACGCGCCCGGCGGCGCAATCCGGGACATGAGCGACCCGCCCGCCATCGACAACGACCCGGACCACATGGACGATTATCTCGTCACGAGCCTGGACCACGGCGGCGTGCACACCAACTGCGGCATCCCGAACAAGGCCTCCTATCTCCTTGCCGAGGGGGGCGTGCACAACACCTACACGATCCACGGCATCGGCAAGGATAAGGCGCAGAGGCTCTACTACAAGGTGCTGACCGACGTCCTGACGGGCGTGAAGAATTTCCTTTTGACCCGCATGTACTTCGTGGCGGTCGCCGACATCTGGGCGGAGAAGGGGACGCTCGGCTTCAGCGGGCAGGACGTCTGCGACGTCATGAACGCGTGGGGATCGGTGGGCGTGGCCGAGGCCTGGGCGGACAAGGACTGCGACGGCGAGCTCGACTTCGCGGACCCGGACGAGGACGGCGACAAGTCGCCCGACGTGGACGACAACTGCTCAGAGATCGCAAACCCGGGCCAGAAGGACACGGACAACGACGGGGCGGGCGACGCCTGCGACGAGGACATAGACGGCGACGGGAAGAAGAACAGCGAGGACAACTGCATCTACATAGCGAACTCGGACCAGGCCGACGCGGATCAGGACGGCCAGGGCGATGTCTGCGATGACCGCGACAGCGACGGGCACCCGGACGCCGCCGACAACTGCCCGGACGTCGCGAACGCCGACCAGGTCGACACGGACAAGGACGGCTCAGGCAACGCCTGCGACTCCGACGACGACGACGACGGCGTCGCGGACGAGCTCGACAACTGCCCCTTCACCGCCAACCAGGACCAGGCGGACCCCGACGGGGACCTCGTGGGCTCCGCCTGCGACAACTGCCCCGGCGTGGCCAACCCGGACCAGAGGAACTGCGACGGCGACAGGGGGGGTACGGCCTGCGACGCCGACGAGGTCCCGCTCCCGGGCGACTGCGGCAAGGTGGAGTTCGGCGTCGAGATGAACCGCTTCGTCCATCCGCTCGACCCGGTCTCGCTGGGCGACTGCGCGGGCTGCGGGAACTGGCTCGGACAGGACTTCCTGATCAAGGTAAGCGTCGACATGTCCGCAGGCGGTGTTGCCGCCTACTCGGCCGGCATCGTGGACGACCTGGGGCACGTGGTGGCGCGGGGGACGAACGACCCGGTGCAGGCGATGAGCTTCAAGCCAAGGGCCGGCTTCCACTACACGGCCCCGGGCACGCAGCAGGCCCCGTTCCAGGCGGTGAAGTACTTCCTCAAGATCACCCCGCCCGAGGGGGCCGCGATGGACGGCATAGACATGGACATCCTGGTGGAGACCCAGTAGCGGGTCCGGGCATCAGAAGAGGCCGAATTGATCGTTTGCGCTCTCCCCTGTGATTATCACGTCCGCCAGGTCGGCGGTCCTGCTCGAGAGCGCCACGTCGCCGTAGAAGATATAGGCGCGCCCTCGGTCGGAATCGTATCTGGAGGCGCCGGCGATCACGTCGGCGATCCCGTCGCCGTTGACGTCCAGGGTCCTAATGAATCTATATCCATCAGTCGTCCCCTCGCCCGACAGGGTGATGTTCGCGCTGTCCACCGTGCCGCTCGTCATCCCGCTCCCACCGATGAAGATAAAGATCTTCCCCTGAGCCGAGGCGCTATAGGACCTGGGCAATATGATGTCCTCGATGCCGTCGCCGTTGATGTCCGCCGGCGGAGCGACCTCTAAAGAGTCACCGGCGTTGCCGGTGTAGATGATGTTCGCATCGGCCGCGCCCTTTGTGGCGATCCCTGAGCCGCCGTAGAAGACGTACGCCCTGCCGCGATCGGTGTCATAGCCGTCTGCCCCGACCAGGAGGTCCGTAAGCCCGTCGCCGTTCACGTCGCCCGTCTCGACTGCCGAGAAGTCGTCACCGACGTTCTCCCCCGTCAGTATTACGTCCGCATCCGCCGCCCCCTTGCTGGCGAGGTTGGCCCCGTAGAAGACATACACCCTTCCCCTCGAGCTGTCGTAGTTGTAATTGGGGACTACGATGTCCTTGCGGCCGTCGCCGTCGAGGTCCGCAGCGAAGGGATATGATCCAAAGAGATCGCCATCGCCTGTGATCGTCACGTCCGCCGCGGAGGCGCTCTTTGAGGCCAGGCTCGGCCCGCCGTAGAAGACCTGGATGAGGCCGCTCTGCGCTGAGGCAACCGGAGAGCCGGCGATGATGTCGGCGATCCCGTCGCCGTTCACGTCCGCGACGCACACATTCGATTCAGTCCCGCCGAAAAAGTCGCCGGCGGCAGCGCCGGTTATCGTCACGTCGGCGGTGGCGGATGTCTCCTGGGCCGCAAAGTCCGGGCCGAGGAAGGCGTAAACGCAGCCGACGTCCCCTCCGCACCGCGACCTGGCGACGATGTCAGCATAGCCGTCGCCGTTGACGTCGTCTGTGCCGACCAGCTCAAAAAACTCATTGTCCTCGACGCCGCTGAAGGTGTTCGCGGCCTGGTTGGAGATCAGGCCGCCAGAGATAGGCGCGTCGCCGGCGGCGCCGTAGAAGAGATACTGCCTGCCGGTGTAGTTCTCGAGGCTTTCGTATCCAAGGAGATCCGAGTAGCCGTCGTGATTGATATCGTCCCTTCCCCACATGCCGAGCTGCCTTCCGGCAGCGTCGCCCGTCACCGTCGCGGCCGCACTCCCGGCCGCCATGCTCGCCTCGAGGACGCCCGCGTAGAAGAGGTATCCCCGCCCGTTCTTCCCGCCGGCGTTCCAAT
>JAFGMW010000107.1 GCA_016927275.1 Pseudomonadota bacterium | reverse complement strand
TCGCTGGGCTTTCGTCGGTCGGATCATCACAGGCTACGGAATCCGCCCTCCTCGAGCCCCGCTGCGAAGAGTGCCCCGATCCTCTCCGTCAAAACGGCGCCATATGCCGTACGTCACCCAAAACCGAACAAGTTGTCAAAAAAATCAGCAGCCGAACTTGTCCCTGAGATGGTCCGCCACCTTCTCCATGGGGACGCGGTCCTGCTGCATGGTGTCGCGGTCGCGGACCGTGACCGCATGGTCGTTCTCCGAGTCGAAGTCGTATGTCAGGCAGAACGGCGTTCCGATCTCGTCGTGGCGGCGGTAGCGGCGGCCGATCGAGCCCGCGTCGTCGTACTCGGTGCGGAAGTGCCTGCGGAGATCGGTCTCGAGCTTTTTCGCCGGCTCGCGCAGCTTGTTCGACAGCGGCAGCACCCCCGCCTGGACCGGCGCGATCGAGGGGGCGAACCCCATGACGACCCTCGTCTCGCCGCGCACGTCCTCCTCGCGGTATGCGTCGGCGAGCACCGCCAGCGCCGTGCGGTCGACGCCGATCGAGGTCTCCACGACGTGCGGCACGAACTTCTCCTTGCGCGCCTCGTCGAAGTAGGTGAGGTCCTTGCCAGACTCGCGCATGTGGTTTTGCAGGTCGTAGTCGGTTCGGTTGGCGATCCCCTCCATCTCCGACCAGCCGAACGGCATCTCATATTCGACGTCCATGCAGGCCTTGGCGTAATGAGCGAGCTCGTGGTGCTGATGGGGCCTTATGCGCAGCTTCTCCGGCTTTATGCCTATGTCCCTGAACCACTGGTGGCGGTCATTCACCCAGAACTCGAACCACTTGTCCGCCTCGTCCTTGTGGCAGAAGAACTCCATCTCCATCTGCTCGAACTCGCGCGAGCGGAAGATGAAGTTGCGGGGCGTGATCTCGTTGCGGAACGCCTTTCCCACCTGCGCTATGCCGAACGGCACCTTCTTGCGGGTGGAGGTCTGGACGTTCTTGAACTGGGTGAATATGGACTGGCAGGTCTCGGGACGCAGATACGCGATCGAGGCGCTGTCCGCCGTCGCGCCCACATGGGTCTGGAACATGAGGTTGAACTCGCGCGCCTCGGTCAGCTCGCCGCCGCACTCGGGGCATTTCTGCTCCGGCTTCCCGTCGGCGCCGGAGGGAATCTCGTCGAGGCGGAAGCGGCGCTTGCACTGCTTGCAGTCCACCATGGGGTCGTTGAAGCTGGCCACGTGGCCGGAGGCGATCCAAGTCTGCGGATGCGCGATGATCGAGGTGTCGATACCGACGACGTCGTCGCGCTCCTGGACCATGCGCCTCCACCACGACTCCTTGATGCGGCGCTTGAGCTCGCAGCCCACCGGCCCGAAATCCCAGAAGCCGTTGATCCCGCCGTAGATCTCGCTCGACTGATATATGAAGCCCCGCCGCTTGCAGAGCGACACCAGAACTTCCATTTCGACCATAAGAACCCCTTGAATTATCTAGAAAAAAGGAAGCGGTCAGTTATCATGCGTCCGTTCCATCGTCAAGGGCAATGGATGGCCCTTTTCCGTTGCCTACCGCCCCTTATTCAATATAATCCCCAGCCGGATTAGAGGGTTATGAAATCAGCCATCCTGATAGCTCTTGCCGCCGCCGTGATAGTGGCGTTCAGCTGCTCCAACGAGCGCGGCGGCTTCCTCTCGAAGCTGCTCAAAGGCGGCTCAGCGGGCGTGCCGGTGACCGTCGAGACCGTGGCCTTCGAGGACCGCGCGGCCCTCATCGAGCTGCCCGCCGCAATCTCGGCATCCGAGAGGGTGGACGTCTCCCTGCCCGAGGACGCGGTGATCGAGTCGTTCGCCGTGGCCGAGGGGGAGGCGGTTGGCCAGGGTGACGTGATAGCGCGCATCTCCGAGGAGGAGATCGCGGTGAGGCTGGCGAGGCTCAGGGCCGACCAGAGGGAGATGCGCAACAAGCTCGAGAAAGACAGCTACGTACTGCGCAACCGCGACCGGCTCCTGGACGAGGGAAGGATCGACGAGGAGATGTACGACGCCGTGGAGAAGGAGGTAGCCGACGACGAGGCGGAGATCGAAAGGATCCAGGGCGACATATCCAGGCTCGAGGCCAACATCGGGGAGCTGGCGGTGTTGAGCCCGATCGCCGGCGTCCTCACCAAGAGATACGTGGCCGCGGGCTCCATAGCCATGGCAGGTAGCCCCGTCGCGACGGTCCAGCGCATCGACCCCGCGATCGTGGAGTTCAAAATAGGGCAGGAGATGTCCGCGGAGGTGAAGCCTGAGATGCGAGTGGACGTCGTCTTCCAGGCGCTCGGCGGGAGGCGTGAGCAGGGCAGGGTCATGTCGGTGGACACGAAGGTGGACCCGAAAGACAACAGGCTGCTCGTGCGCGCCAGCCTCCCCAACCCGGGGGGCACGTACAAGGAGGGGATGGCGGCCGGCGTCGAGATAAGAAGCGCCCGGACGCGGCGCATCTATCTCATCCCGGAGGGGGCGCTGATAAGGGAGCCTCGCGGATACTTCGTCTTTACGGTGGAGAAGGGGCTGGCGCGCAAGGTCCAGGTCATACCCGAGCAGACCAGGGGCGGCCGCATCGAGATCGGCCGAGGGCTGAAGGACGACGACATGGTCGTCGTGGCCGGGCAGGACAGGATTGCGGAGGGGACCGCGGTCGACATCTGGGGAAGATGAGCCCGGGACGGCCAGGCTGCGAGACAACGCTACGGCGAGACAGAGAAGGCCTTGTCATGAAGATCAAACACCTGTTGGTCCTGATGATCGTGCTTGTGATGCCGGCGCAGTGCTCCGCCACTCCGAAGTCGCCCTATCTCTGGAGGCAGCTGGCCGAGGGGCTGCAGTACGCCGCCTACTCCTTCGAGGTGGTCGAGGGGCAGCGCACCACCATATCGGCATTCAGGATTGACCCGGCGAAATACGAGCTGGACGTGACGGTCGCTGAGAACGAAATCAAGGGCACGACGGCGGCCGAGATGGCGAAGGCAAGGGGCGCCATGATCGCGATCAACGGCGGCTTCTTCACCCCCGAGCACACATCCATCGGCCTCATCATAAAAAACGGCAGGCAGCTCAAGCCGCTCCACAACACCAGCTGGTGGAGCGTCTTCAGCATAGCCGGGGACAAGCCCTCCATCTCCGCGCCTTCTCAGTTCCAGTACGCGGGCAACATATCGATGGCCCTGCAGGTAGGCCCCAGGCTCACGATCGCGGGTGCGACCCCCAAGCTCAAGGAGGGGATCTCGGCCCGCTCGGCGGTCGGCATCGACCGCCGGAGCCGCGTCATCCTGCTCGTCACATCCGGCCACGGGATCTCGCTCAAGGAGCTGGCGAAGAGGATGGGCGGCAGCATGTTCCACGGAGGTTTCGACTGCCCCGACTCGATGGCCCTCGACGGAGGGAGCTCCACGCAGATCTACGCGAAGGTCGGCGAGTTCGAGCTCGACCAGCCCGGCCTCGCCAGGGTCACAAACGGCATCGTGGTGCTCCCCAAAAAACCGTGACACGTGACCCGTAACCTGTAAAAACAAACACACTTTATGCGTTTCTGGTGGCGTCAAATGGGGCCCCGATCC
>JAFGMW010000106.1 GCA_016927275.1 Pseudomonadota bacterium | reverse complement strand
CGTTCGGCAGATACGAGCCGATACTCGGGATAAGCCTCCAGCAGCCGCTGATGAAGAACGCCTTCGGCATGAACGACCGCGGGGCGGTGAACGAGGCGAAGCGGGCCTATGCGGCGGCCGACCAGGCGGTGCGCCGCGAGGTCGACAAGCTCGTGTACGAGGCGCTGCAGGACTACTGGGCGCTCTTCTTCATCCGCGAGCACATGAAGTCCATAGAGCGCGCAATATCGTTCGCGCGCGAATTCTTGGGCACGACGCTCGAGGAGCGAAAGCTCGGCACCGCCGAGGAGACGGACGTGCTCGCTGCGCGCGCCAACCTCCTCGGAAGGCAGAACGAGCTCAGCGCCTACAGGGAGCTGGAGGAGGTGGCGGAGGAGGCGCTCAGAAACGACCTGGAGCTGGACCCGCATGAGGAGCTCTCGCTCGGGCGCGACTATCCGCCGAGAATAAAAAAGACCGAGCCGGTGGAGGAGATGATCTCGCGCGCCATGTCCAGCCGCGGCGACTACCTCGCGGCGCTTGAGGAGATCGAGCGACAGAGGATAAGGGTGAAGATGGCAAAGAACAGCCGCTGGCCGCAGCTGGATCTCGTCTCCACGCTGGACCTCAACGAGATAGACCGCAGCTATGGCGACGCGCTCTCGGACATGGACAGCCCCAACTTCACAGCGGGGCTCTCTCTCTCCGTGCCGATCGAGAACCGGGCCGCCCGGGCGGGCGCGCGCAGGGCCGAGGCGGAGCGGGCGAGGGCGGTCTACGAGGCGAAGGACCTGGAGAAGAGGATCGCCAACGAGATCGCGAGGCTCGCGGTGGCCATAGGCGAGAGGCTCACGATCGTGGAGCAGACCCAGAAGGCGCTCGCCATGCATCTCGAGAAGCAGAGGCTCGAGCTGGGCAAGTACAGGCTCGGCCGCTCGTCCTCCGACACGGTGAAGCGATACCAGGATGACACCGTCGACACCCAGCGCAACCTCTTCGAGGCGTGGCTCGCCTACAAGAAGGCGATGCTGGACCTCAGGCTCGCTCTCGGAGACATGGTGGCCGAACGGGGCGGCATAGTCGAGAGCACGGAGGTGGGCAGGTGAGAAAGCTATTCGAGTTCTCGGTCAGGCAGCCTCTGCTCGCCAACCTCATCACAGTGGTGATCCTGGTGGCGGGCGTCATGGCCATCTCCGGGCTCAACAGGGACATATTCCCGAACGTCAACCTGGACCTCGTAATAGTGAACGCGAGCTATCCCGGCGCCACCCCCCAGGAGATAGAGAAGCTCATCACGATCCCCATAGAGAAGGAGCTCAAGGAGGTCAGCGACATAAAGGAGATGAACTCCGCCTCCATCGAGGGTCTGGCCACCATACTCATCGAGATCGAGCCGGACGCGCGCGACAAGGCCAAGGTGGTCAACGACATCCAGCGCGCGGTGGACAACGCCGAGGACCTGCCGTCGGACCTCAAGGACAAGCCGCTGGTCAACGAGCTCCAGATGCGCGACCACCCGGTGGTCGAGGTCTCGCTGTCGGGCGACATCCCGGAGGCGGTGCTGGTGGAGAGCGCCAGGGAGATGGAGACGAGGCTCTTGGACCTATCCGACATCTCGCGCGTGGACCGCAACGGCTGGCGCGACCAGGAGATATGGGTCGAGGTCGACCCCGACGAGGTGTCGCGCTACAACCTGTCGCTCGCCGAGGTGATCCACTCGCTCAAGAGCCAGAACGTGAGCATCCCCGGCGGCAGCGTCATAGGCGACGGCGTGGAGAGGCTCTTGCGCACCACCGGCGAGTTCGAGAGCGCGTCAGAGATAGAGAGGGTGATACTGCGGGCCAACGAGCTGGGACACTGGGTGGAGGTCTCGGACATAGCGAAGGTCTCCGACGACTTCGAGCCGTGGCAGCAGATCCACAGGGCCAACGGCCACAGGGCGATCAACCTCGTCGCGGTCAAGAAGGAGTCGGCGGACGTGATCACCATGGTGGAGGAGGTCAAGCGGCTGGTAGATGATTACCGCAGGATCGCGCCCGAGGGCCTGGACATGAAGATCGTCAACGACATGTCCGTGTACGTGCAGAGGCGGCTGGACGTGCTCGTGGGCAACGGATGGGTCGGAGTGACCCTCGTCGTGATCTGCCTCTTTCTGTTCCTCTCGCTGCGCGCGGGGATCGTCACTGCGATCGGCATACCCACGGCGCTGCTCATAACGTTCATCGCCATGTACTACTCGCGCATGAGCATCAACATGCTCACCATGTTCGCGCTGATCATGGTGCTGGGCATGCTCGTGGACGACGCGATTGTGATAGCTGAGAACGTGCACCGCAGGATCGCGGGCGGAGACTCGGTCGAGGAGGCCGCGATCGAGGGCTCCGACGAGATATGGGCGCCGGTGCTCACCACGGTGCTCACCACGGTCGTGGCGTTTGCGCCGCTCATGTTCATGAGCGGCATCATCGGCAAATTCGTGCTCTATATGCCTCTTGTGGTCATCATCGCGCTGACCGCCTCGCTCTTTCAGGCGTTCGTCATCCTGCCCGCGCACATCGTGACCATCGAGCGGCTGCCCCGTTCGAAGTTTTTGGGCCGCCTCCACAGGGGCATCTTCGACCGCCTCTTCGGCCGATTCGCTGAAGGGTATGTGGGGCTGATCGAGCGGCTCATACGGATGCGCTGGCGCTTCATCGGCATCGTCTCAATATTCTTCGCGGTCTCTCTCTACATAGGGCTGTTCCGCCTCCCGTTCGTCCTGTTCCCGCAGAGAGGGATCGACGCCTTCTTCATAAGGGCCAAGGCGCCGATCGGCACGCCGGTGGAGAGGACCGAGGAGATGATGAAACGGATAGAGGCGGAGGTGGCGAAGATCCCGGCCTCCGAGATGGACGACTACGTCACACAGGTCGGCGTCATCCAGCAGGACTCGGGCGACCCCGCTGCGGAGCGGGCCAGCCACCTCGCCCAGATGCAGATCTTTCTGAAGCCGGAGGTAGACCGCAAGATGACCTCCGACGAGATGATCGCGCGGCTGAGGGAAGCCACAGAGGGATTCGCCGAATTCACGGAGATCACATTCGACAACGTGCGCCAGGGACCGCCGGTGGGCAAGCCGGTGTCGGTGAGGATACGCGGAGAGGACCTGGACGAGCTCGACGCGATAGCGGACGAGATCAAGGCGTTTCTGGCCGGGGTCCCCGGCGTCTCGGACATAAGGGACGACTACGAGGAGGGCAAGGGCGAGATCAACGTGGACGTGGACGAGAGGCAGGCCGCCAGGGCGGACATCACGGTCGAGGACGTGGCGCTCGCCGTGAGATCGGCCTTCGAGGGGACGATCGCGACCTCGATCAAGCGCTCGGACGAGGAGATAGACGTGAGGGTCCGCTTCCCGGATTCGTGGCGGTACAGGCCCGGCTCGCTCGACAAGGTGCTGATCCCCAACCCGCAGGGCTATCTCATACCCATCACGCAGGTGGCGACCCCGAGCGAGAAGAGGGGCATCAACGCGATCAGGCACTACGAGCGCAAGAGGACCGTCACCGTCACCGCGAACGTGGACGAGGATCTCGCCACCTCGGTCGGGACCACGAAGGCGATAGCTTCGCGCTTCGCCGACGTCCCGAAGGAGCACCCGGGCGTCATCATAAGTTTCGGCGGCGAGTGGGAGAAGACCCAGGAGTCCATGGCCGACCTCAAGATAGCCATGATCATCGCTGCGCTGCTCATCTTCACGATCCTCGTCTTCGAGTTCCAGTCGCTGCTGCAGCCGGTCGTAGTGCTGCTGGCGGTGCTCTACGGCTTCGTGGGCGTGACGTGGACGTTCATATTCCACGCCGAGCCCAAGAGCTTCCTCGCGATGATGGGGGTGGTCGGGCTCTCGGGGGTCGTGGTCAACAACTCCATTGTGTTCATGGACTTCATAAACAAGGCGCGGAAGAACGGCATGAGCGTGCGCGACTCGATCGTGGAGGCCGGGCGCCTGAGGCTCCGTCCCATACTGCTGACGACGATCACCACGATCTTCGGGATACTCCCGGTCGCCTACGGCGTCATGGGGTCCGACCCGTTCCTCAAGCCCATGGCGCTCTCGCTCGGCTGGGGGCTGGCCTTCGCCACCGCATGCACGCTGCTGGTGACTCCGCCCCTGTACGCGGTGGTCGACGATCTCCACTGCAGACTCATCAGCCGCCTCAAGTTCTGGTCCAACGGCTGCCAGGACAGGGGGTTCTGATAAAAAACCCCGGGCAGAGCGCCCGGGGTTTTTTATTTCGCTTCTCTCCGATCAGTCCGCGTTCGGGTTGTCCGAGCCCACGTCTGCAACTGCGGAGCTCTTGCCGGGCACCGGGTACTGGTGGTGGACCGCGGCCGGCTCAACCAGCTTCTCCACCACCGCACAGCTCCCCTTGATGCTGAGCTTTGTGAAGAGCATGTCGAACTGGCGCGCCAGCTCGCTCATGAGCGCGCTCTTGGTGTTGTCTGTGAACGACCACATCTCCCGCTTGAAAGGGCCGAAGGCGTTCTTTCGCGATTTGTAGTAGAACTGCTCCTTCGTCATGTCCGGTTTCCTGTCCTTGGCGCAGTGCTCGTCCAGCCACTTGTAGATGTTGTCCTTGAGGCCCTTGGGGAACGCCGTCGAGTCGAGGATGGTGTTCTGGAAGCCGGTGGCCAGGTGGACCTCCATGGCCTGGTGCTTCGGGAAGTTGTCGAACGCCGCCTCGGGAAGCGTGCTCGCCCCGTGCTGGACCACGCCGCCTATGCCGAACTGGCGGCGCGCCATGTCTCCGAGCCTGTCGATCACGCCGAAGTCCAGCTTCACGTCCGCGACGGAGCCGTCAGGCAGCGGCACCCCGCCGTGGCTGGTGCCGGTCTGTATCGAGATCTTGCTGATGCCCGGGCCTGTGCTCCCCATGGCCCTGTTGTACCCCTCCATGAAGGCCGCGAGTTCCTCGGGCGTGGAGTTCTGGGTGCCCACCTCGCCTATCTCGCCGCCGATGGATATGTTCACGTCCTTCGGCTGGCACGCGCGCACATGCATCGAGAGCTCGGCGGCGGTCTCGAAGTTGAGTTTCTGCTGCTCCATGACCGTGTCCTTCTTGAGGTCCACGAGCGTCGAGGTGTCGATGTCGATGTTGTAGAAGCCGGCGCTCACCGACTCGGTGATGAGCTCCTTTATGGCGTCTATCTCCGCGCGCGGGTTCTCGGCGAACTTCTTCGCGCTCGTCTGGAAGTGGTCGCCCTGGATGAATACCGGGGCCTTCCAGTTCTCGCGCAGCGCCGCCCCCAGCACGCAGGAGACGTACTCCGCAGGCCTCTGGGCCGTGTAGCCCATCTCCGACTTGGCGATCTCGAAGATGCAGGCTGAGGCGTCGTGCTTTCTCAGGGTCTTGAAGATGGTGCGCGCGGCGTCGTAGGTGAGCCCGCGCAGGTTTATCGCCGGCACGGTCATGTCCTTCCACGCGTCCTTCGCGCGCGCCATGTACATGTCGTGGATCGAGGCGGAGGGGCAGGACAGCGCCTGCGAGCCCTCCCAGATCACCCAGCGGGCCACGTTCTTCGTGTGCTCGTCGTCGCAGAAGACCGCTGTCCACACGAGTTTGTCCATGATCTCGTGGCGGAAGCGCTGCTCGTCCTTCACGACGAGCTTGCCCGCCTCGATGTCAAAGGCGCCTGCGCAGGCGGCCTTCATGTCCGTCTCGTTTCTCCAGAAATCCATGTGTTCCTCCTTGAGCCGTGACTCGTAACTCGTGACTCGTAACTCGTGACTCGTGACTCGTGACCGGTGAACCGTCAAATACGGTGCCTTAGATTGCAGATTATGGGGTGCTATGCAAGCTTTGAGAGGGCCTTGGATATCCTGGTCACGCCCTCCTCGATCCTCTGGCGGGAGGTGGCGTAGGAGAGCCGGATAAAGCCGGGGGCTCCGAAGGGGTCCCCGCCGACCGTCGCCACGTGGGCCTCGTCGAGCAGGAAGTCGGCGAGCGCAGAGGCGTCCGCGATCCGTCTGCCCTTCCAGCTGCGGCCTATCCACTCCCCGACGTTGGGCAGCAGGTAGAAGGCGCCGTCAGGCACGTGGCAGCGCATGCCGCGGATCGAGGCGAGCCCCTCGAGCATAAGGTCCCGGCGCGCCCTGAACTCGGCGCGCATCCGCTTGATCTCCTCCTGCGGCCCGGTCAGCGCCTCCACGCAGGCCTTCTGCACGAATCCCGGTATGCCGGAGTTCTGCTGGCCGACGATCTCGCCGATCTTTGAGACGATCTCTTTGGGGCCGGCCGCATATCCCATGCGCCAGCCGGTCATTGCGTATGTCTTGGAGACCCCGTTGACCACGACGGCGAGTTCCCTGCATCGCGGGCAGGCCTTTGCGATGGAGACGTGGGGCTCCCCGGTGTAGAGCAGCTTCTCGTAGACCTCGTCGGAGATGATCGCAACGCCGCGGTCGGCCAGGACCTCTCCAATGGCGGCGAGCTGTTTTGCGCCGTAGGAGCTGCCGCTGGGGTTCGACGGGTAATTGAGCACGATCGCGCGGGTGCGCGGCGTGATGGCTTCGGCCAGCGCCTCCGGCATGATCCTGAAGGCGTTCGACTCCTCTGTGGCGAGCACCCGCGGGACTCCTCCGGCGAGCATGACCTGATCGGGGTAGGAGACCCAGTAGGGCGCGGGGACGATCACCTCGTCGCCCGGGTCCACGATGACCTGCAGCGCATCGTATATCGCCTGCTTCGCGCCGCAGGTGATCACTATCTCTTCGACGGCGTAGTCCAGGCCGTTGTCGCGGGAGAGCTTCTCCCGCACCGCGGCGCGCAGCTCGGGGATCCCTGCGCTCGGGGTGTAGCGGGTGAGCCCCTCGTCTATGCCGCGCTTCCCCGCCTCGCGGATGTTAGCAGGGGTGTCGAAGTCGGGCTCCCCGACCGCGAAGCTCACTATGTCCACGCCCTCGGCGGCGAGCTTTCTGGCCCTGGCGGCCATGCCGAGGGTCGCCGACGGCTGCATTGCCATTGCGCGCTGCGAAAGTTTGATCATGCCTTCCCACTTTCCTGTATTCTCAGCTTCTCAGCTTCTTAGCTTCTTAGCTTCTCAGCTTCTTCTTTAACTCCTTTTCAACGACAGGATGTATCATCCCGCAGCCGCTGCCGCCGAACTGGAGTATCTCCTTTATGATGGAGGAGGACAGGTGCGCGTACTTTCCCTCGGTCATCATGTAGAGGATCTCGATCTCCGGGTCGAGGGTCTTGTTGGCGAGCGCCATCTGGGACTCGTATTCGTAGTCGCCCATGGTCCTCAGCCCCCTCAGTATCGTGTAAACTCCCTTTGAGCGCGCGTAGTCCACGAGCAGCCCCTCGAACCCGTCCACGGACACCCGCTCCTCCCCCTTGAATATCTCGCGCAGCATTCCAGTGCGCTCGTCTGCGGTGAAGATCGGCTCCTTGCGCGTGTTCACCGCGACCGCGACTATGATCCTGTCGAAGACCTTGAGCCCCCGCTCTATGATGTTCAGGTGCCCGTCGGTTGGCGGATCGAAGCTCCCTGCGCATATTGCCGATGTAGCCATGAAATCTCCCGTAGATTCGGTGACTCGTGACT
>JAFGMW010000105.1 GCA_016927275.1 Pseudomonadota bacterium | reverse complement strand
GCCAGTATCCCCGCGTTGCGCGCGCCGGCCTTTCCGATCGCCACCGTGGCAACCGGCATGCCGGCCGGCATCTGGACCGTGGAGAGCAGGGAGTCGAGGCCCGAGAGGGGGCTCGCGTCGAGCGGCACGCCGATCACGGGAAGCGTCGTGTTGGCGGCGATCGCGCCGGCCAGATGGGCTGCGAGCCCTGCACCGGCGATGATCACCTTGATGCCGTCGCCCCTGGCGTTTCTGGCAAGCGCCGCCGCCTTCTCAGGCGTGCGGTGGGCGCTGGCGATGTGCATGCGGCTCGTAACACCGAGCTCGGCGAGCGCCCTCTTCGCCTCCTGCATCGTCTCCAGGTCGCTGTTGCTGCCCATCAATATCAAGACACTCGGTTTATTCATAATTATCTCCATGATGTGACTCGTGACTAGTAACTAGTGACTGGCGGTTAATGACATGTTTTTTTCCGTACACTACCGCTAGTCACTAGTCACCAGTCACGGTTTTCAAGGCCTTTGCACCGATGTCCTTCCTGTAGTGCGCACCGTCCCACGATATCTTTTCGACCGCGGAGTAGGCGCGGTCGATCGCTGATTTCATGTCGCTGCCCAGCGCGGTGACTCCCAGCACCCGGCCGCCGTCTGTAAAGACCGATTCGCCCTCGGCCCTCGTTCCCGCGTGGAACACCACGACGTCCCTCATGTCGCCTGCCGCTGCCAGCCCATCGATCCTTCTCCCCTTCTCATAGCTCCCGGGATATCCGCCGGATGCCATCACCACGCACACCGCCGGCCGCTCGTCCCACTCGAGCCTGACCTCGGAGAGCCTGCCATCGCACGCGGCCAGGAGCGCCTCGGCGAGGTCGCTCTTCATGCGCATGAGAAGCGGCTGGGTCTCGGGGTCGCCGAAGCGCGCGTTGAACTCCAGCACCTTCGCCTCGCCGTCCTTTATCATGAGCCCTGCGTATAGCGCGCCCACGAACGGGGTCCCCTCATCAGCCATGCCCTGCACCACCGGCCTCATCACCTGCTCCATCACCTGTTCTGTAAGTTCAGCGGTGAGCACCTCAGCGGGTGAGACGGCGCCCATGCCCCCTGTGTTGGGGCCGCGGTCTCCGTCGTATGCAGCCTTGTGGTCCTGAGACGAGGCAAGCGGGAGCACGGTCTTTCCGTCGCAGATCGCGATGAAGGAGGCCTCCTCGCCATCGAGGAACTCCTCCACCACTACCTTGCATCCGGCGCCGCCGAAGCGGCAGTCGACCATGATCTCGCGCACCGCGGCCTCGGCCTCCCCCACCGTGCGGCAGATCATCACGCCTTTCCCGGCAGCCAGCCCGTCCGCCTTGACGACCATGGGCAGACAGCGGCTGCGGACGTGCTGCAACGCCAGCCCCGGATCGTCGAAGGTCTTCGAATCCGCGGTGGGAATGCCGTGCCTTATGCAGAACTCCTTTGCGAAGGCCTTGGAGCTCTCGAGCCGGGCCGCCTCCTTCGATGGTGCGAAGATGCGAAGGCCGGCCGCCTTGAAGGCAGCCTCGATGCCCGATGCGAGCGGCGCCTCCGGCCCCACGACCGTGAGGCCCACGCGCTCAGTGCGGGCAAAATCGAGCAGGCCGTTTATGTCCTCCGCCTTGAGGGGTACGCACTTCGCGTCACGGGCAATGCCCGCATTGCCCGGTGCGCAAAAAAGAGCTGAGACCCCAGGGGATCGGGCGAGTTTCCAGACAAGCGCGTGTTCCCTGCCGCCCGAACCCACCACCAGGACCTTCATTTGAACCTCCGCATTAGAAACGCGGTCTATATCTTTAAAAGGTATAGGAAATCAAGAAGTATCGTCAACCTTGAGGAATCGGTTTAACGATCAACCGGCCACGGGTCACGGGTCATTGGTTTTCGGAGGTCTCGGTGATCGATTCCAGGGCCCCGTCCCTGCCCATCACGGCCCTGGAGCGGGCGATCGCGCCAGCCGGGTCCTCCGCCTCCACGACGATCTCTATGGGCCACAGACCCACGGCGGAGGTGTCCCCCTTTGCCGAGAAGTGGAGCCACCTCTCCTCGATGCGGTCGATCCAGCGATCGAGAGAGCCGCCGTGGCCGGCCTTGATATTTGCGCGGTATTTGAGCCTGTCTCCGGTCGGGTCGGAGAAGGCGAGCCCGGCCCTTCCGCGAACGCCGTCGAAGGAGATCTCCGCTATCCTTCCCGAGGGCGGCTCGTTGGCGTTCCAGTAGATAAACCCCATGCTGCCCACGGACCTCCCCGCCTTCTGCATGTCGAAGGCGACGAAGAGATCGGTGCCGCCGTAGCCCTTGAGCGGCAGGGCCGCCATGGCGTGTGACCTGCTGAACGAGAACTTTCCGCCCGGCGATACGTCGTCCGCCTCGGACCTGGGCTCCAGCCTCTCCGCCGAGGCGGGGTGTATCCGTATTTTCCCCTCCGCGTCCCTGCCCATGGCGGCGACCGAGACGCTGCGCTCCCTTCCGAGTACGAGGTGGCCCTTCCCCGAGGAGGGGTCACGGATGAGGATCACGTCCTCCACAGCCCCCCCGCTCGTGGCGGTGGCGGCCCTGCCGGCCGAGTAGAGCGCCATCCCGCGGCCCGGACCGGCCACCTTTGCAATCGATGCGTCGCCGCCCCTGGACACCACGAGGACCTCGTCCTTCCCCTTGCCTCCGTCCAGCCTCGACGCGAAGACCACTCCGGTACGGATCTCGGCGGCAGGCGAGAGCTCGCACGCCCATCCCCGCTCCTGCGAGCGAGAGCAGAGGCCGGCCTGCGACCTGCCGTCGGCGCGCAACGCCACAAATATCCGGGCCTCTCTCCCCTGGCCGATCGCCACGATCTTCGCGCTCTCCACCCTTGCGGAGTCGGCGAGCACCGGGAAGAACTCGTGCGAGACGCCGCGTGCGTCGTCGGAGGCGACCACGTCGATGCCCAGCACGTCGCTCACCCTCGCCTGGGCCGCGCCCACGCTCACCCTGCACTTTACCGCGCCGGCGAAGATGAGCGGCCTCTCGCCGAGAACCGCCAGCGACTCCACCGACTCGACGCTACATCTGACCTCTCCCCTCTTCGTGTTGAAGCTCCTCATCGGCGGGAGGTCGAGCCTCTCCCCGTAGAGCCTGCAGGCCGGGCCCTTCGCCTCGGGCGAGGGGATCTGCGAGGCGATCTTGTGGTATCGTATGTAGCCGACGTCGGAGGCGGCCACCACGCTCCCCGCGGTCTCGGCCGCGGCCAGAAGGCGTGGCCTCTCGCCCACCGACGCCTCGCACGGCGAGAAGGAGAAGTGCTGCCTGGACGCGTCCTTCGCGCGAAGGACCGCAAACCCGGCCCTGTCTCCGGTCGCCCCGCTGACGAGCAGCAAAGCGCTGTCGGGAGATGCCGCATTGAGAACCAGCGAATCGAACGCCTGTCTCCAGGGAAGGACCCCTGCGCGCGTGCGGCCCTCGTCGAACAACCCCTCCGAATACCCGGCGACATTTCCCTGGGGCCGTTCCTCCCCCCGGCCTGGATCGCCGGGCTCCCTGTCGCAATAGTTTGGAACGCCGTCGCCGTCGGAGTCCTCCGCGTCCGCAGGATCGGCGGGGACGCACAGCAGATTCTGCGCGTCGCCGACGCAGCCCATCTTCCCCGGGACCACGCAGGTGCCGACCCTGACCGCACAGGCGTTGCCGATGCCGGCCACATCGTCGGGCACGCCGTTGCAGTCGTCGTCGGAGCCCATGTTCGAGCATGTCTCGACCCCGGGATCGCCCGGCACGCACTCGGCCTCCCGTCCCTCCCTGCAGAAATCCACGACGCGCCTGCAGACGCCTATGCCGCACTCCTTCGTCCCCAGCCCCTCGTCCGTCTCCCCGTCGCAGTCGTCGTCTATGCCGTTGCACTCCTCGGCGCGACCGAAAAAAGTCTGGATGCAGAGCATGAGCCCATCGGGCTGGCACAGATAGGTCCCCTCCGAACACGGCCCGGACCTCTCCGGGAGCGAGCAGCGGGCGCCCGGCTCGTCGGGAAGCGCTGCGCAGCCGCCGCAGGCGTTCGGTGCGCCCTGGCCCACCGGCGTGTGAACGCAGCCGCGGATGGGGTCGCAGAAGCTCTCCGTGCAGGGGTTGCCGTCCTCGCAGGAGATCATCGACCCGCCCACGCAGGCGCCGTCAATGCACATGTCGCCCAGCGAGCAGGGGTCCCCGTCGTCGCACCGAATGCCGTTTCGAACAGGCTCCTGCCGGCAGAGCCCGGCCGAACAGCGGGCCACGGTGCACGGATTGTCGTCCCCTGCGCACGGCAGGCGCTCGGTGAGGGCGTGGTCCACCTTGCAGAACGCCTTCGAGGGATCGGCGGGGTTGCAGGCCCAGACCCCCCTGGCACACTCGTCGCCGCCCGGAACGCCGCAGGGGGCGCCCGGCTCCCCGGGGAGCGCGCCGCAGCCGCCGCAGGCGTTTCTCACCCCGTTGTCGACCTCGCCGTCGCAGTCGTTGTCCAGCCCGTCGCAGAGCTCGGCCCTGGGCTCGACGCGGGGGGCGCTGCAGACCGCGACACCTCTCTTAGGGTCGCAGGCCATCACCCCTTCGCGCGCGCACTCCCCGAGCTGGCCGTTGTCGCAGGGCTCGCCGAGACCCGGGGCGTCGGCGTCGATCTCGCCGTCGCAGTCGTCGTCGATGCCGTTGCCACATATCTCCACGCCCGGCTCGCCGGGACGGGCGGAGCACACAAGCGAGAGCCTGTCATCGCTGCAGACGAAGACCCCCGAATTGCGGCACGCCCCCACGCCCGCGTGGCAGGTGCGGCCGAGCTCCTCGAACCCCTCGTCCGCCCTGCCGTCGCAGTCGTTGTCCACGCCGTCGCCGCAGAGCTCGGGGCCCGGCTCCCCCGGCACGCACTGAGACTCCTTCCCGCCTTCGCAGGCAGGGACCCTGCGGAAGCAGGCGCCCACGCCGCAGGTGAGCTCGCCGAGGTCCTCGTCGACCTTGCCGTCGCAGTCGTTGTCAAGGCCGTCGCAGATCTCCCTGGACGGCTCGCCCGCCGCCGCGTCGCAGGCCGCGCCCGATCCGTCGTGCGTGCATGCGATCCTGCCCGATCTCCTGCATTCGCCGAGGCCGGCGGTGCAGTGCCCCCCAACGTTGAACCCGTCGTCGATGAGCCCGTTGCAGTTGTTGTCCACCCCGTCGCAGCGCTCCACGGCGTCGGGATGGATTTTTGGATCGCGGTCGTTGCAGTCGCCCATGCAGGTCGTGTACCCGTCGCCGTCCTTGTCAAACCCCTCGTCTATCCTCCCGTCGCAGTTGTCGTCCTCCCCGTTGCAGACCTCCATGCGCTCGCCCGGCTCGACCGTCGGCCTGCACGCCGCTTGGCCCCCCTCGCAGACAGCGAGCCCCCTGCCGCATATGCCCGGCAGCCCGCTCTTGCACGGCTGGTCGCAGGCCAGGCACTCCCCCCTGGACCGGTCATATCCGTAGCCGGGCGCACAGCGCTCCTTCGCGGGGGAATCCTGCGCAGGCGCAGAAACGGAAATGGCCAATAGAATCAAAGGGATTATGAGGGGGCACAGACTGCGACCTGCTCTCGCCGACATGCGGCAGAAGATAAATGCGAATGCGTCTTAAATCAAGGGGGTTAAAGGGAAAAACAGGATCGGGGATCAGGGATCGGGGATCGGGGATCTGTGGTCAGTGGTCGGTGGTCTGTGACCAGTGGTCAGCCGCCAGTCACGAGTTACGAGTCACGAGTCACGGATCTCAGTGCCTGAAGTGGCGCACTCCGGTGAACACCATGGCCATGCCGTGCTCGTCCGCCGCGGCGATGACCTCCTCGTCCCTCATGGAACCGCCCGGCTGGACCACGGCGGAGGCGCCCGCCCTTGCGGCCGCGTCCACCCCGTCGCGGAACGGGAAGAAGGCGTCGGAGGCGATGACGGAGCCTTTGAGGTCGATCTTCGCGTCGGCCGCCTTCATCACCGCGACCTTCGCCGAATCGACCCGGCTCATCTGGCCCGCGCCGATGCCGACCGTGCGGCCCCCCTTCGCATAGACGATCGCGTTGGACTTCACGTGCTTGGCGATCCTCCAGGCGAACTCCATGTCCTGCCATTCGGCGTCGCTGGGTCTCCTCTTCGTGACCACCCGCGCCTCGCGCACCGGCTCGCGCGAGAGGTCGCGCTCCTGCAGCAGCAGGCCGCCGGTGACTCGGCGCATGTTCCAGCCGGAGGGGGTGAATGCGTCGCCCAGCCCCGGGAGCTCGAGCAGCCTCAGGTTCTTCTTTTTGGACAGGATCTCCAGCGCCCCCTTCTCGAACGACGGCGCAGCGATCACCTCGAAGAAGGTCTCGCCGATCTTCGCGGCAGTGGCCGCGTCCAGCGGCCTGTTGACGCCGATTATCCCTCCGAACGCGGAGAGCGGGTCGCACCCGAAGGCGTTCTCATAGGCCTCTGCCAGCGACTTGTCGGAGACCGCGGCGCCGCAGGGATTCGCGTGCTTCACGATCACCGCGGCGAACCGGCTCCCCTGAAACTCCTTGACCATCTCCAGCACCGCGTCCGCGTCCATGATGTTGTTGTACGAGAGCTCCTTGCCCTGGAGCTGGCGCGCGTTCACGATCGCGGGCTCGGAGGCGCCGGCCGGGTCGCGGTAGAACGCCGCCCTCTGGTGCGGGTTCTCGCCGTAGCGCAGGTTCTGCACGAGCTCGAAGGTGAAGCCCGCGCTCGTGGGCATCTCGAGCTTTCTGCCCCCGTCGTCCATTGAGCTGAGATACGATATTATCGCGGAGTCGTAGCGCGCGGTGGCGGCGAAGACCTTCTTCGCGAGCCTGAATTTCGTCTCGCGGGTCAGAGCGCCCGCGTTTCTGTCCATCTCCTCTATTATTCCGGAGTAGTCGGCGCTGTCCGCCACGACAGCCACGTCCTCGTGGTTCTTGGCCGCGGAGCGCAGCATTGTGGGGCCGCCGATGTCTATGTTCTCGATCGCATCCTCGAATCTGCAGCCCGGCTTCGCGATCGTGGCCTCGAACGGATAGAGGTTGACCGCTACCAGGTCGATCGGGCCGATGCCGTTCTCCCTCATCTCCTCCCGATGCTTTGGATTGGAGCGCATCCCGAGGATGCCGCCATGGACCTTGGGGTGAAGGGTCTTGAGCCTTCCGTCGAGTATCTCGGGAGAGCCGGTATAATCCGCAACATCGACCACAGGCACCCCGGCGTCGCGCAGAGCCTTCGCCGTGCCCCCGGTGGAGAGAATCTCGACGCCCCTCTCGTGCAGTGCCTTTGCGAAATCGACCACGCCCCTCTTGTCGGAGACGCTCACGAGCGCCCTTGATATCTTGTTCATCGAACCTCCAAATCTGGCACCAGGGATCAGGGACCGGGCTTTTGTTTTCCGGGTCCCGAATCCCGGGTCCCGAATCCCGGGTCCCGGGTCCCGG
>JAFGMW010000104.1 GCA_016927275.1 Pseudomonadota bacterium | reverse complement strand
GATCTCGCCGGTGCCGAGGCGGTAGGGGAGCCCTCCGCCGTAGGGCTGGTACACGAGCGCCTCGCCGACCATGCGCTTGGTGATCATGTACTTCGCTGCCAGCTCGCCCACGCCAGCCTTGTGCTCATAAGGGACGTCGGTTTCGCGGATCACGATCCGTGCCTCGAGAGAGGGGTCTTTCTTCGCAGCCTCCTCGGTCACGGAGGAGGCCGGAGCGAGCGAGGGGCCCGCCTCCACCATGCTGTGCGGGCTGGGCCTCCTGGCGATTTCCTCGGAGAGCCAGATGGCCGCCCTGTACTCCTCAGCGGAGAGGCATGCGGGCCGCTCGCTGGCCAGGAACATCGACAGGACGCGCAGGTCGGTCCCGTCCAGGTCCGCGTCCTTTCGGAACGCGGTCTCCTCCCTCTCGAACTTCTTAGCGAACTGGTCGCGCTTCGCTCCCTGGTACGAGTTGAGGAGCGCCACGTGCGGATCGATGCCTGAGATTATGCGATCGCCAAGCGCGCTCCAGTCGATGGAGAACGGGTCGCGCTTTCGCGCGCGCATGAGCGCCTTCGCGAACGGGAGCCTCGCGCGCGTGAGCATGGTGGATATTATCTGGTCCGCGTAGTGGTAGGACGCCCTTCTCGGGTCGTCGGCCTCGACCTCGGTGCGGAATCTCTTGACCCTCGAGATGAGCGCCTCGTCGCGCGTGGCACGGAAGAGCATCATCCTGCCGAATACGTCTGCCAGCCCCTCGTCGAACCACGGCACGTAGTGGTGGAACCCGTCGGGCGCGGCTGCCAGATCCTGCATGGCGTGGTTGGCCTCGTGCATGGCCGTGAACTCAGGTTGTCCCGGCGAGACCTGGTCGCGCCTGAAGTAGGTTCCGACCGGCACGTTCATCTCCGCGGACTCGGCCCTGTTCACGTTGAAGGCGAACCAGTCGCCGTCCCTGTAGATGTCGGTGATCCCCTCGAAGAAGTACTCCACGACGCAGGGCCTGGGCGCCGTGAACTCCTCGATCCCGTAGTACCTCTTCGCGAGCGCCGGGGTCTCCGCCTGCATGCTGTCGAATACCGACTCGATGTCGTACTCCGGCTTCATGAGTCTGAGCCTCTCGGCGATGAGGCCTATGTCCCGCGAGAACACCGCCCTCGCGGCGTCGCCCTGCGGCCCATGCGCCAGCGCCACCTTATCCGCTGTGGAGGAGGGGTCGAAGTCGCCCTTGAGCTCGTCGCCCGGCACGCCCGCCTTTATCCTCTCCATGAGCCTGCCGGCGGGGTATAGCCCGAAGCCCCCCTCCGCTATGGCGGCCCTGATCGCCCCCCTCTCAGAAAGCCTCATAAAGCCCTCCTTTTGAAGGGCAGAGGCTATCCGCAGCGGGGGGAAAAGACAAAGGGAAATTGATCTCGTCCCCCCTTGCACGGGGCGCCTGCCGGTTGTATCCTCCGCCGCCATGAACGCGACCACGCCGTCCGAGGGGCGCACCTACATATTTCACGGCTATCACCTCACCGAGACGCTGAGGCTCAAGGACTTGGAGCGCCTCTTCGAGGGGCAGGCCGCCGCGCAGTCGGCCAACAGGCTGGTGTACAGGGAGGCGGAGGACCGCTATTTCTTCGTCTACCGCTTCGGCGCCGTGATATTTTTCAACGTGACCCCCGAGCGCAGGCAGGAGGTGATCGAGCGGATCAAGAGGATCATGGGCTACGGGCCCGATCTGCTCACGAGTGAGGACTTCGCGGTGGAAGTGAGGTCGGGCGAGCCGTGCTCGGTGCGCTTCGAGAGGGCGATCATCGACCGGCTGACGCTCGAGCGGATCGACATACTCGCCCTCGTGCTCGCGCAGTCGGTGGCGCTCGAACACTTCGAGATAAACGTCGACCAGATGATCCGCGAGTCGGCCGGGATAGGCAAGGCGCTGCGGAAGCATGGCAGGATGGCCCGCTCGACCCGCGACATCAAGAAGTTCATCGGCAAGTGCATAGTGACGAAGCAGGAGCTGGTGGCGTCGCTGTACCTGCTGGACAAGCCGGACGAGACCTGGAACGACCAGGTCCTCGACAGCCTCTACCACGGCGGTTACGGGATGTTCGAGCTGAGGGAGAGGTACAAGACGATCGACTACAAGCTGAGGATGGTCCAGGAGAACCTGGAGCTGATCTCCGACCTTCTGCAGCACCGCACCGCAAACGCCCTGGAGTGGGCGATAATCATCCTCATCCTCATCGAGATACCGCTTTTCGTGTTCGACCTCTTCTTCAGGCACTGACGCGGCTGGGAACCCGGCTCACTTCCCCCCCTTCCAGTCCTTCGCGAACGCCTCGGCGAGCCTGCTCAGGCGCGCTTTGTCGGAGATCAGCACGCCCAGGCCGCGGGACTCCTTTTTCGCGTGCGCCTGGAGCATCGATATTCCGACGATCGCCGTGCGGCCGCCGCGGCCGTCGTCGGCGATCATGGCACTCGCGGACAGCGGCATGCCCTGCAAGTGCCTCACCGATGCGCCGGCCAGCGCGGCCTTGTTGAGTCCGGACGGCGAGTCGCCCGATCTTGCCCCGGCCAGGATCCTCACGACAACCCCTCGTTTCACCGCCTGAGCCACGGCGGCCTGTATATCAGGGTCCCGGATGTCGTCGGAGTAGATGTCGATGTGGGCCGTGGCGGTGCGGATCGACGAGAGCAGCTTCGTCCTCGCCCCGTTCGGCTCCCAAACGAGAGAGCTCGCCAGCGGGCTCGACCGCGCGCGCTTCCAGTCCGCCTCAAACATCCACGAGAGGTCGGCCACGTCCCTGGAGTCCCGCAGCAGGACCGCGAAGCCGCGCGCGCCGTCCAGCTGCTCCTCGACGAGGTCGAAGGTCATCACGAGCGCTGCGCGGTTGTCGGAGACGATGGCGCGCGCCATCGTGGAGGAGAAATGCGGGTCGCTCCATGACGTGAACACGCGCGCAGCCTTCAGGCGCGCCTCGCTCGCAGCGTTCGCCTCCTCCCCCTCGGACGGGTTTTTGTCCAGCATCACCCTGACCTTCACCCCCCGGCGCGCCGCGGAGGCCAGCTCGTCGACGATCCGCGCGTCGTCCAGCCTGTGCGCGATTAGATCGATGCTGCTCTGGGAGCTCTTTATGAAATCGGCGATCGCGCCCGCGCCGTCGTCGGGCATGACCGCGAGCGGCTGCATGCCCGCCGAGCGGGCATGCAGCGACAAATGGGGGGCCAGGCAGAGGAGAGCGGCGAGGATTGCTATGCCTGTTCGTTTCATTTCGCTCCGAAGCGCCGGCTCAGGCCAGCAGCGTGTTGTCTATCAGGCGGGTCGATCCGACGAACACGGCCAGCGCGACGAGCGCCGGCCGTCTAATCTCATCCAGATCCTTCATCGTACCGGCGTCCACGATCTTCGCGTAGTCGATCCTCGTGTCGGGCTCGGCCTCTATTATCGCGCGGACCTTTGCGAGGACCTTCTCCGGGTCGCGCTCGCCGGCATCTACCATCTCCCGGGCCGCCCCGAGCGAGCGGTTGAGCGACAGGGCGCTGGAGCGCTCCGCAGGGGAGAGGTACCGGTTGCGCGAGCTCATGGCCAGCCCGTCCGGATCCCGCACGGTGGGGCATCCGACTATCTCGACCGGGTATCCCAGGTCTTTCACCATCCTTCTGATGACGGCCAGCTGCTGGAAGTCCTTCTCGCCGAAGAGCGCCACGTCCGGTTCCACCATGTTGAAGAGCTTTGCCACCACCGTGGCCACGCCGCGGAAGTGCGTCGGCCTCGACGCTCCGCAGAGGTCCTTTGAGACATCTTCCACCGATACGTAACTCTGGAATCCGTCGGGGTACATCTCTCGGTCGGAGGGCGCGAAGAGCGCATGGGCGCCGACCGAGCGGCACTTTTGAAGGTCGCCCTCGAGATCGCGCGGGTATCTGGCCAGGTCCTCGCCCGGGCCGAACTGGGCGGGGTTGACGTAGATGGACACGGCCAGCGCCTCTGCGCGCCGCTTTCCCTCGCGCATGAGCGAGAGATGGCCCTCGTGGAGGGCGCCCATGGTGGGCACGAACGCGACCCCGTGGCCGCGCGCCTTTTCCGCCCGCGACCAGGACCGGATCTCGTCGGCTGTCTCGAATATCTTCATCTTCTCTTGAACCCGTGCGATTCGGTAGGGAACCGTCCGGCCCTGACGTCTTCGATGTAATCCTTCACCGCGCTATTTATCACGGAATGGCCGTCGGCATAGACCTTGAGGAACGTGGGGCTGAAGGTGGGATTGAGTCCCAGCATGTCGTAGATGACGAGCACCTGGCCTGCGCAGTGCGGCCCGCAGCCTATGCCGATCGTGGGGATGCCGACCGACCCGGTTATCTCCTTTGCGGTCTCCATGGCCACCCCCTCGAGCACGAGCGAGAATGCGCCGGCGCGCTCGAAGGAGCGCGCCTCCTCGACGAGTAGCGATGCGTCCTCCGCCGTGCGGCCCTGTATTTTGTATCCGCCCATGGCGTGGATTCGCTGGGGCCGAAGGCCTATGTGGGCCATGACCGGGATCCCTGCGGCGGTCATGAGCGAGACCGCCTTTGCCATCTCGAGCCCGCCCTCGAGCTTCACCGCCCCTGCGGCGCCCTCCTTCATCGCGCGGCCGGCGGCGAGCATGGCCTGTGTGGTCGAGGCCTGGTAGCTCATGAACGGGAGGTCGGCCACCACCAGGGCCCGGGAGGCCCCGCGCGAGGCGCAGCGCGTGTGGTATATCACCTCGTCGAGGGTGACCGGTATCGTGCTCTCATGGCCCTGCACCACCATGCCGAGAGAGTCGCCCACGAGGATCATGTCCACGCCAGCCTCGTCCACGAGCCTTGCGATGGTGGCGTCGTAGGCGGTGAGCATCGTGAGCCTCTCGCCCCGGCGGTATTTCTTCGCGATGTCGGTTATTCGAATCTTTGACATAGTTGTAACCGT
>JAFGMW010000103.1 GCA_016927275.1 Pseudomonadota bacterium | reverse complement strand
GGTCGAGGGTTCGAACGTACAAAGGCTATAATAAAGTGAAGAGCGAAAGCTCTGAACAAATAGCCCTGATCGTCAGAGCGAAGCGACAATCCCTTGTGCTACACCAACCCAAAATTTTGGGCGCAACCGCCGGGACCGGCGGTGCACTTCTCATCTCACGGTGCGAAACATTGTTGCTGCGGAGATCTTCGGCATGACCATGGCCGTGCGCGCGAAGGGGCGGAAGGGCATCGTCAGCGCCGGTTCGATTTCGGAGAGCCCGGAGTCCCTGTAAATGAGCGCGCCGGTGGCCAGCGGGGCCGGGATCCGGCGCATTTCGTGCCGGTCGAGGAAGTGCACCCGATCGGCTGTGATCCCTATTGATTGCGCATGTTCCAGGATATCCGCGTCCAGATCGGCAAGCCCTGCGAATCCGCCCGCGATGTATGGCCTCTCAGCCAGCAGGTGCTCCAGGCCCTGCCCGTCGAGCGTCACCTCCAGCATGCGCCTGGCCACGACCTCGCCGTCTATCACGTGGTTGGCCAGCCTGAACTGCCCCCATATCAGCTTGTTGAGAGGCTGGCCGCGGCCGTTGGTATTTTTGGAATAGAGGCTTGAGAGCCGCTGGCATGTCTCCGTGGGGATCGATCCGTGGAAGGCTATCTTCTCCACGAGCCCGGTGATCTCGGTGTATGCCGTCGTCTTCGCCGACTTGACTCCCCTCGTGAGGCCGGTGAGGAGGTTCTTGAGGTCCACGCGCGCGTTGGCGAAGAGGTCGCCGTACGTCTCGCGTATCTTTGCGTAGCCCAGCTCCATCATCTCATGCAACAGGCGCAAATCCCCGATGTCCACCTCTCCGCGCTCCAGCATGCATGCCAGGGCCCGCATCCTGTCGGGGAGATCCACGAACCTGCCCTCGCTGCCCCGGGTAGATGCCACGTGTGCGGAGAGCTGGGCCGCGGCCTGTCCCATGGCCATCACCCTGGCCGCCTGTGCGTCCGCCGCTTCGCCTGTGGTGCCGTGCTGTCTTTCCCACTCCCTGCTCCACAGGGCGACGAACTTGGGCGAGAAGCCCAGCCTTTCGACCATCCGATCGTATCTCTTCTGATACAGCAGCCTTCCCTCTTTGATACGGCTTTCGGCAAGCTCGCCGAGCAGCGATTTTAGAATACGCAAACCCTCGTCTTCCATGAAAGAGGCCGACTGGGCGAATAGGCCGATGAGCCCCTTGTTCGAGAGGTACCTTCGGATCTCCTGGGCGCCTCGCTGCTTCAGAGTGTTGGCCGGCCCGTCCGGGGCCTCGGCCATGAAGACCATCGCGGAGGCCCCAACTTCGTCGATCTTTCCGCGGAGAAACGACAGCAGGGCCGCCCCCACATCCGATCTCAGAAGCGCCCGTGGATCACCCTCTACATCCCTGTTGGCGAGATAGAACTGATCGCCCACGCTTTCGGGCAGTGAATCGATGGTGGAGAGCAGGCGCAGGGTGCTCACGGTGTTGCGCACCGACTTCCACTTAGCGGGATCCGTGGATTCCAATATCCTGCTCGCCACCAGGCGCCTGTCGTCGTCGAGCCTGGACAAAAAGTCCAGCGTCATGATGACCGAATCGCGGAAGTCTATGTAGCCGGGCTGCTGCGCGAACCCCCGGAGATTGTGCACAGCCTGCCTTGTGAGGCCGAGTCTGTCGAGCCATGCGCCGGATTCGAATCCGGCTTTGAAAAAACCGATGTGCGAGAGGTGATGGAAGGAGCCCTTGAGCAGATCCTTGAGCTGCGCCGGTCGACGCTGATGGATCCCGAGGATCGCGTCGGCCTCTTCGCCGATCTTTGCAGAAGTCCCTGCGAACTTCTCTGAGAGGATCGCGTAGGATTCGGCCGCATGTTTTCGCACGTCGTCCCTAGGGTCCTCCATCATCCTGCGCAGCGCCGACGCCTCTTCGTAGACCTCGCTCGAACCCTCCAGGAATTTTGCGGTGAGCTCTTTGTACGCATCGGCGGCCGAGAAGCGCACCGCCCCTTCGGTCTCTGTCATCATCCGCCGCAGGGCAGCGGCTGCTTCGTATACCTCAGGGTCCCCATGCGGGAGCCTGCTCGCCAGCGCCTTGTAGGCCTGGGTCGCCTCCCTCCGCGCATTCGTCGTCGAGTCCTCCATCAGCCTGCGCAGCGCCGCGGCCAGAGCATGGACCTCGGGGGAGTTATGCCTGAGATTGGCTGAAAGTTTTGCGCATGCCTCGGCCGCCAGGATCCGCAATCCCGTATCAGGGTTCCCCATCAGCCCAAGCAGCTCCTGGAGGCCGGAGCGGATCTCCGGCGGACACCCTTTGAATCTTTGAAACAGGGAGCCATAGGCGTGGACCGCCAGCCTTTGCATGTCGACATCCGGGTCCCTCATGAGCCTTCGCAGCGTCGCAGCGCCGAGACGGATCTCGGGAGAGGCGTCCGTGAAATGCGCTGAGAGCTCCGTGTAGGTATGGACCGCGCGGATGCGGGAAAAAACATTGTGGTCATGGCCCATGACATGGCGCTGCAGAGCGGATTGCGACTCCACAAATTCAGTCGGGGGTTCGACCCGCTCGTGATTGTCCGCCCCTGCGTCGCCGACCGAAGGGGGATCGCCTGCGGATGCAGCGGCACCATCGTTCATCGGACGCAGATGGCGATGTGGTCCGAGCGTCTTTATGTCATCCGACATCCGCACCCCTTCTTGCGCCCGGTTATGCGCAGCGAGCCATCATGCCTGCTTATCGGCGCCGGACCGACAGAGTTGCGTAAAAACAATCGGCAGCTTCGGTCACGCACCGCCGCTCAGAACCGCCGGTCACGGGGCGAAGCAAACTGCCGGTCACGGGATAAAGGATTTATTCTTTAGGGAAATCAAAGATGTAGCGGTCACTGCCGACCTGCTGAATCACAACGATTTTTTTAAGGCTTTGCTCCGTTGCGGGCGGTGCCGCTCGCGCATAAAGAAGGCCGCCTGAAAGGGCGGCCCTCTTTTTGACCTCGTCTGATCCGCTGTTCCATCTTCAAGGTGCAGGTGTGCAGGGCGGCACCGGCCTTACAGCCAGCAGTGGAGATTTTCGATGCCGTTGTTCCGGAGATCGTCCGCCTCGTGATCTTCGTAGCCCGAGGCGTCCTCGATGTGCACCATCTGCGTATACCAGTGCCTCGTAGAGATGTCCCCTTCCGCGTGATGTTCAGGCCCCTCCGCCTCGAAGCGTCCCCACTTTCCAGCCGAGTCCATGACCTGTTTCATATGTGCCCCCTTTCTCTGTCTCCTGATACATGGATTTGCATGTCGGATATATGTTGTAAAATAATTAAAAAGTATTATATATATGCCCAAAAGGAATAGATGGCATGGAACTCGTTGATCTCAAAGTCTTTGCCTCGGTGGTGGAGAACCAGACCACCACCAGGGCCGCAAAGGCCCTCGGAATGACCCAGCCGGGCGTGAGCAAGCACCTGGCGAGGCTCGAAAACGGACTCGGGGGGCAGCTCTTCCAGCGCAGGGGCAAGTACCTCGCGCTCAACGATTTCGGGAGGTTCTATTACGAGAGGGTGAAGAAGCTCCTGTCGGATGTGCGGGAGCTCTCGAGCCTCAATTACGGGTCGTCGAGCCCGGTGGGCGAGCTCAAGCTCGGCCTCACAGACGCGGCGACGCTCATCATCACCCCGCCCTCGCTCGTCGAGTTCCGCAAGAGGTATCCGGGCGTCCACATCTCGCTGGACGTGGACAGCTCCACGGAGATCGAGGAGGGGGTCCTCTCCGGCGCCTATGATCTCGGCGTCGTGACCGGCACATCCAGGCGCAACCCCCGGCTTATGGAGGAGGTCCTCTACACGGACAGCCTGGACGTCCTGGTCGCCGCAAGCCATCGCCTGGCAAGGCGCAGGTTCGTCCAGCTGGAGGAGCTCGCGGGGCTGCCCCTGATCATCAGCCCCAGGCGGCGGCGCACCAGGGTCATCATCGAAGGGGTCTTCAAGGCGCACGGGGTGAGGATCGGCGACACCGTCGACGTCTACAACCACAGCGCCGCCGCGAGGCTCGCGGAGGCGGACCTGGGGGTCGCGCTCCTGCCGCGCGAATCCATCAGGGAGCAGCTCCTCTTCCGCAAGTGCGCGAGCGTCAGGATCGCCGGCGACCCCGTCCGCCGCACCCTGTCCATAATCATGAAAAAGGGAATCGTCCTCTCGGAGGCGGTGAAGATATTCCACGCCATGATGGTGGAGAGGGGCCGCTCGGTCGCTCTCTGAAGGGCTTCATAGTAGCCCTTGCCATGGCGCAAAAAATGTATAACATGCCGGAAAACCAAAGGAGGCTTATATGAAGAGAATCGCTGTTGCAGTTATGGCGCTGGCGCTGCTTGCGGCGTGCGGAGGCAGCGGCGGCGGCGGGACGCCGACCACGACGGCGACGAAGGCCGCGGCCGAGGCGGCGATCGAAGCCACGATCTCGGCGGGCGGCGAGGCGGTGCTGGCGGCGCTGAATCCGGGCAACGGAGCGCAGGTGGTCAAGGAAGCATTCCCGATCGACAACACTCCGGTTTCCTGCGATGGAAGCGGCACCTACACGCCATCAGGTACGGTCAACGCAAATTGCGTCGAAGGAGCTACGAGCATTACATGCACCATAACGGACGCCCCGGTCCAGGTCGTGTTCAACGATTGCGCGAAGACCGTCACGATTGAAGGGACGACCTACAACGAGGTCCTCAACGGCACCGCGAGCACCAACGTCACGGGCACGATCACCGGCTCTGAGGCGACGGGAGCCACGATCAACGGCAGCGGCACGCTGAGCGGGACGGTCACGCTCACAGGAGACGCGGCCGGCACGGCCGATCTTGACGCGGTCACGTGGACTGCCACTGGTTCGATCGAGCCCAGCCCGACGATCGGCTGCGACGGCACCGCCGTGGTGACGATCGATGGGCAGGTCGCCGAGAACTGCGAAGTGGCCTCGGACTGCAAGGGCTGCGAGCAGTAGGAAATTTTCTGGCTGCGAAAAAGGGCCGCGGTTTTCCGCGGCCCTTTTTTGTACGCAAGAAAAGCGGTTTATTAATATGTGATGTTTACTATCTGGCTCGTGTTCCTGTTCACCCCGCAGGCGTCGTACCCGTAGACTATGTAGTTGTAGGTCTGTCCCGGTGTCCCGCTTGTGTCCTTGAATGAGGTTCCGGTGGTCGACCCGATCGCCCATCCCGGCGGCGGCGTGGTGGAGCCTGGCGCGCGCGCGGGTTCGTAGTGGTGGATCCATGAGGAGGGCGCCGCGGTCCACGTGAGCTGTATGCCGCCGGTAACCTTGACAGCGCTGAGCGAATTGCTTGTCCAGGGCGTGGACGAGGGGCACACGCACGTGGCGTTCGAGCACGTCTGGGTCGCGTGGCAGTCCTTGTACATGTCCTGCTTCGCGTCGCATGAGGTATACCAATACACGTCGCCTCCGTAGCACTGCTTGTAGGAGTGGTTGATGCAGCAGGCGCCAGTATCCGGATCGCAGTTGAGTGTTCCGCAGTCGGTTTTGAGCTTTGCTGTGGTGCTGCTCGTGCAGGAGCTGCCTGAACAGCCGTAGTTTGCGTAGCTCTGGTACACGTCGCCGCTCTGGCAATAGGGGCTGCCGACGTAGCCGTCTGTGCCGCACTCTTGTTTTTTGTCCTCCCTGTTGTTGCACGAGCTGTACCAGTAGACGTCGTCGCTGTAGCACTTGTAGCTGGCGTGGCTTTCGCAGCACGCGCCGTTGAGGCATCCCGCGAGGTCGCACTCCTCCTTCTTTTTATTAGTGGTGCTCTGAGTGCAGCTGGCGCTCAGGCACCCGCGGTCGATGTAGCTCTGATACACGTCGTTGGACTGGCAGAACGGCGTCCCTGTCCACTGGTCCACGCCGCAGTCGGTCAGCATGTCCTCCCGCATGTTGCAGCTGTCGTACCAGTAGATGTCGTCCGAGTAGCAGGCCTGATGGTCGTGGGAGGTGCAGCCGCTGCAGGTGAGCCCGTCGGCCGCGCAGATGCCGGTGGGGCAAGCGGTGCCGGCGTCCCAGACCATGCATCCCTCGGGGCCGCCGATGCATGTGTAAACCTTTCCTCCCGCACACTGCGTCTGTCCGGCGGCGCACTCGTCTGTGCATGGGGGCGGGTCCTCAGGATCTCCCCCTTCCTCCGAATCGTCTCCGCAGGTCATCAGGAGTTCAAGGCCCCTCACGGCCTTTGGTCCGTAGACATCGCCGAGCCTCTCAAGCTCGAGTCGCCTCGCATCTGTCCAGAGGTGCTCCTCCGAACTGAAGCCGAGCAGCTCCATGATCGCGGCCGGTATGTCGTCCAGCAGAAGCTGCCCCGATATAAGCCATCGCCCGTAGCTGTTGTGAAGCAGGGAGAAATAAAGCCTGGCTGAGTACAGCATCACCTGGGCAGCCGCCAGATCGACGCTCCTCTCCTCCGTCGACGGGCATGCATCCTCGAACAGATCGAATGCCTCGTATTCGTTGTACATCATGGTCGCCTGGCCTATGACGATCTTTCTCTCGAGATCGAATGCAAACTGATCTTCCATCCCTGCCAGGACGACAGTAGCCAGGACCGCGGGTATTGCCGTGGGTGGGAACCCATATGCAGCCGCCGCCGCAGCGCCTATGCCGGTCGCCACAAGGCCTTCGGTGAGTGCGATGTCCACAAGGAACTCGAAGCCGAGCCTTCCGATCTCAAATGCGGCGTCCACGCTGACGGCGGTCAGCCTCGCCAGGTCGTCGTAGAGGATTCCACCTTCGCGCGTGCCGGGGTCCGCGCCCAGCAGTGCCCTCTTCACGTTGTAAAACGCCTCTTTCAACGCCGGGTCTTTGACGTCAGGGATGATCTTCTCCTCGAATGCCGCGATCTGCGCTTCGCAGATGCCGGCTGCCAGTGCCTGATACAGAGTCCATTTGAAAGCCGCTTCCTCTACCGCGAGCGCCGCGCCAAGCTCGAGCTGAAGCGCAGCCAAGAAACCGCTGGCCCTGTCCAGCACGTACCTGTTGTTGGCGTACTTGGGCCAGTTGAGGATGCTCTCCTTGATGACGTCTACCATGGCCGGCGAGAAATGCAGGAGAAGATCGCCGGCCTCAGTGGCTCCTTCCGCAAGCTTGATGGCCTCCGTGATCGCGTCGATCAGCTGGCCGAACCCGACGTCATTCTCGGAGAAGCTGTTTATCTCGTCCTCGTAGTCGCGCCACAGATTGCGCTGGGTGAAGAGCTCCTTGAACATGTTCTCATATGCGTCCCTCCTTGTCTCATGCACGAAGAAGCCGGTGCGGAAGAGGTCGTATTCTCTCAGCAGCCCCATCGGCAAAGGCCAGTTTATGGCCGAATAGGAGTAGGCAGCCAACAGCCTGGGCATGTCCACCGGTTCGGCGAAGGTGCCGCAATCGCTGTCCAAACAGAGGGGCGGGCCGGGAAGTATGTTGGCGAACAGATCGTCCACGAGGACTGAAACCGAGTCTTCGTCGATGTAGTAATTCGCCTCGAAGCTGTCAAACGGCTCTATCCGGACACAGCCGGTGTACTGCGTTCCGCCTATGCCCATTATCGCTCCGGAGACGATCGTGCCGCCGGCGGAACTGACGCCCGAACACTGGTAGGAAGTCCCGTCTACATTCACAGAATATATCTGGCCGTAGGTGCCCGGCGTCATAGGGGTTGAACCGTTGATCGTTATGAAAGATGTCAGATTATCCTGCGGCAGGCCGGTCGATTTTTCAGCTCCGTCGCTGTCGAGGGCCGTGAGCTTTACGACAAGCGGATCCTGCGAGGAGGCGCCGCTCCCTGTGACGACGGCCCTCACCGATCCTTCAGCGTCCATCGGAGCGAAGTAGACCGCCGATGTCCCGCTCTCGATGTAGGCTCCGTCGCGGAGGTTGAACAGGACGCCCTGCTGTTCCGAGGAGACGTCCTGCTCGATGCCGGACACAGCTTCGTCGACTCCACCCCCTCCGCAGCCCCACGAGAGCGCAAGAGCGCTGACCGTGGCGACCGCGATCCAACACGCGGTTCGGAGTTTCATAGCGCCTCCTTGTTGTTGTGCAAAAAAAATACGCCCCGGGGCGTATTCTTTTTGCGGTTTTTTTGAGCTAGGAATGCGGCGAAAGGGAATCGAGAGAAATTCCCCTATGTCCCACATAGCCTTTAAAACTATACGCGACATAGATGTTTCTCCTAGAGCACCGAGGTGCTCCAGTGTCAAACCTATTGTCAAGGGCGATGCCCTGCAAGGCCCATGCCGCCTGCATTTTAAGGCATCCCTTCCCTTTCATTTCTCTATGGAGGCGGATATGGAGAACCTTCAGGAATATTTATTTGATTAAATCGACTTTTATGCAATTAGATTGTCAGCACCTTCAGGGCGGAGCACGCAGTTTTTTTTCACGGCGGTCGAACGATGCAGGCGAGGGTTTTGTCATGACCCCATATGAGATCATAACCGATCAGCGCGGGATGGGGCGGCTCTCCGCGGCGCTCTCCCGCGAGCGCTCGGTCGCGGTCGACCTCGAGTGCGCCAGCGGGCTGCACCACTACGCAAAGCGCGTCTGCCTCATCCAGATGGCGTCGCGCGACAGGGCCTTCGTTGTCGATCCGCTGGCTGGGCTCGATCTCGCGCCGCTGAAGGCGATCCTCGAGGACCCGGCGGTGGAGATCGTCATGCACGACGCGGACTTCGACATGCGCTCGCTCGACCGAGACTTCGGCGTCAGGCCCCGCAACATCTTCGACACGCTCATCGCCGCCCGCCTCTGCGGGCATAGGCAGTTCGGGCTGTCGTCCATGCTCGAGCACTATTTCGGCGTCATGGGATCAAAGCGCTTTCAGCGGGCCGACTGGACCATCCGCCCGCTGCCGGCCGACATGCTCGATTACGCTGCCGGCGACGTGGCGCACCTGGTCGAGCTGCGCGACCTCCTCGAGGCGGAGCTTGTGCGCCTGGGCAGGATCGACTGGGCGCTCGCCAAGTTCGCGGAGCGCGAGCTCATACGCCACGAGCCGGACGAGAGGCCCGCCTTCGCGAGGATCAAGCGCGCGAAGGAGCGCTGCGACGGCAGGGCGCTGGCCGTGCTCGACGAGCTGGCCAGGGCGCGCGACGAGATCGCAAGGAGGCTCGACCTCTCGCTCTTCCGCGTTATCTCCGACGACAACCTCGTCGAGCTCGCCAACAGGCCGCCGAGCGACGCCTCCGACCTCGCAAGGCGCCGAGGGATGCACCCGTATCTCAGGGGCAGGGGGGCGGCGGAGATCATGGCCGCCGTGAAGAGGGGGCTGGCGCGCCCCAGGCTCTCGTGGCCCAGGGCGCCGAGGCACGGCAGGAGGGCGCTGCACTCGGCGGATCTCATGGATGCAATCAAGTCCTGGAGGGCCAAGGTGGCCGCCGAGCACGGCGTAGAGCCGGATCTGATCCTCTCCATGAGGTCTGTGAAGGATCTGGCCCATGGAACTCACCTCGACGAGGTTCTCGCATCGGAGGCCTCGAACAGATGGCATATCGGCACGATAAGGGAATCGCTGGCGCGCCTCCTTTCCGACTGCCGCAGGGCCGTATGAGAGGTCCAGGATGCCGCAGAACGCCCTCCATAGCGCCGTTGACAACCCCCCCTCCCTGCTGTTAGCGTGCCCGCGCCCATTCGATGGGTGAGCCAATTAACTGAATTCATTATTGAAAATGACACCAGGCCCCACAAAACGGCATCTCGAGATACTCGAGATCCTCATCTCCGACTACATCGCCTCAGCCCAGCCGGTGGGCAGCCGCACGATCGCGCGGCAGCACCACGGCCACCTCTCGCCGGCCACCGTGCGAAACATCATGGCCGATCTGACCGACCTCGGCCTGCTGGCGCAGCCGCACGTCTCCGCAGGCAGGCTCCCCACCGCCTTGGGCATGAGGGTGTTCGTGGAGACCCTTCTCAAGAGGCGCGACCTGTCCGAGACGGAGATGCACGAGATAAGGCGCCGGTGCGCGGGCGACGAGCGGCGCATGGACGCGGTGCTCTCCCGCACCTCCAGGATGCTCGCCGCCGTGTCCCGCTACGCGGGCATGGTGGTCACCCCTGACGCGGGGAGGATAAAGTTCCGCCACATGGAGTTCGTGCCGCTCTCGGGGCGGAGGCTCCTGGGGATATTCGTCTCGCAGGACGGCTCGGTGCAGAACAGGCTCATCGAGGTGGGGGAGGACTACAGCTATCCCGACATCGAGAGGATAAACAACTACTGCAACCGCTCGTTCCTCGGGCTCTCGCTCGAGGATGCGCTGGAGAAGGCGAGGACGGAGCATGCGGCGGCGCGCGAGGAGTACGACCGGCTGCTCTCGGGGGCGATGGCGCTCTCCGAGGAGCTTCTCTCCGCGATACCGGGGATCGACCTCGTGGTGGACGGCGAGATGCAGCTGCTGGCCGAGCCGGAGTTCGCAAAGGCGGAGGACTTCCGAAGGATCGTGGAGGCGCTGGAGGAGAAGAGCTCCATGCTCGGGCTGCTCGAGCGCTGCCGCGACGGCCAGGGGGTGCGCATATTCATAGGCTCGGAGGCACACATAGAAGGGGTCGACTCGGTCGGCATCGTGGGGGCGCCCTATCTCAAGGACGGAAAGGTCGTCGGCGCCATCGGCGTGATAGGCCCCATGCGCATGGACTACTCGCGCGTGGTGCCGATCGTTGACTTCACCGCCAAGGTCCTGAGCGACGTCCTGGATTCGTAGGGGGAAATAAAGATGAGCAAGAAGTCACTCGATCACAAGCAGGAGGAGCGTTTCGACCACAGGAAGGCCGAGGTTGAGGCTGAGGCCAAGGCCAAGGCCGAGGCCGAGGACAAGGCCGGGGGCGAAAACGAAGGCGACGAGATCGAGGCGCAGATCGCCGCGGCGGAGCGCGAGGCCAAAGAGCACTACGACAAGCTGCTCCGGGTGATGGCCGACTTCGACAACTACAAGAAAAGGCAGGCGCGCGAGCGCGAGGAGCTCACCAGGTTCTCGAACGAGAAGCTGCTCGCGGACCTTCTGCCCGCGCTCGACGACCTGGACCGCGTGCTGGAGCACGTGCCGATCGACGCGTCGAAGGAGGTGCGCGACTTCGAGGACGGCGTCGCGCTCGCGCGGCGCTCTCTCGCATCGACCCTCGAGAAGTTCGGGCTCAAAGAGGTGGCCGCGCTGGGCGAGCGGTTCGATCCGGCGCAGCACGAGGCGATAGCCACGGTGGAGAGCGAGAGCGAGCCCGGCTCGGTGATCGCGGTCCACCGCAAGGGCTATTGGCTCCACGACAGGCTGCTTCGGCCGGCCATGGTCACGGTCGCGAAGGAAGGCGAAAGGTGAAAGCTCAAAGGTGAAAGGGAAGCCTTTGAGCTTGGCCCTTTGAGCTTATATCGGGGGAGACATGAAGAATATCTTTTTGTCGTTCGCGCTTGTCGCGCTGGCGGGCTGCGCAACATTCGGAGGGCTCGGCGCCGGCAAGGTGAAATATCCGAACGCGATCACCCCGCAGGCCCAGGCGGAATTCGACTCCGCAAAGGTCCTCTACGAAGCGCAGAAACTGGCGGAGTCGGACGCGGCACTCGCGAGATTCACTACGACCCACCCCTACACCCAGCTCACCGACGAGGCGCGCTTTCTGCGCGGCGAGATCGCCTTCATGAGGGGCAACTACTCTGCGGCGGCCGATCTCTACCGCCAGGCCTATTCGCAGATCGACTCCCCTGCGGTGGGGCCGAAGGCCAGGCTCAAGGCCGGCCTCTCGCTGCACAGGCTCGGCCGCAACCCGGAGGCGATCGATGCGGTGGCGGGCATGCAGAGGCGCCATGCCAGCCAGGTGCTCCTTCTCCGCGCCGACTCGGTGGGGGTTAGGGCATCCCAGGCGCTGCGCAGGCCGCTCGGCGAATACGTGGTGTGGGACCTGCGCGTGCTCGACGACTACTCGAGGGGCGCGGTCGGGGACGGCGTGGGGGTCGAGGGGGAGAGGATCGTCCCGGAGGCGGAGGCCCTCGACGAGGTGCGCAGGTGGGTGAACGACAGGTCCGTCACCGCGGCTCAGGTCGAGGCCATGCCCATGAAGGAGATGAAGGGGCGCCGGTCCGGCGGCTACCTGATGTACAAGAAGGCCCTGGCCTGTCACGGCGAGGGCAACACCGACGAGGCGACGAAGCTTCTCAAGGCGTATGTCTCCGGCTACCCGAAGCACGAGTACTACGGGGCGGCGAGGCTCCTCATGGGAGAGCTCGGCGGCGCGGCGGGCGAGCTCGCCGGCATCGCGGTGGGAGTGATACTGCCGCTCACGGGCAAGAACTCCCTCTACGGCACCTCGGTGCTGCACGGGGTCGAGTGCGCGATCGGGCTGTACCAGCCGTGCACCGGGCCTGGCGGGGTGAGGCTCGTGGTGCGCGACTCGGCGTCGTTCCCGGGTGGCGCCTCGGCGGCGGTCGACGACATAGCGAGGGACAAAGACGTCGTGGCGATCGTTGGGCCGCTCGAGTCCGCTGACGCGCAGGGCGCCGCCCAGCGAGCGCAGGAGCAGAGGATCCCCCTGATCTCGCTCTCCCAGCGCAGGGGCGTGGCGGAGATCGGCGAATACGCCTTCCGCAACTCGACCTCGCCCGAGTCGGAGGTCCGCTCGCTGCTCGACTACGCGGTGGGCTCCAGGGGATGGAAGCGCTTCTTCGTGATATATCCGGACACGAAGATGGGCGGCGAGTACATGACCATATTCTCGCAGCAGGCGCAGGAGATGGGGGGCAAGGTCGTGTCGTCCCGCTCGTACAAGTCCGGGCAGCTGCAGTTCGTCAGCGAATTGAGGGGCAGGGGCGCCGTGGAGACGATGGCGGTGAGCCAGACCCTCGACCTGAGCACCAGCGCCTCCTACGATGCGGTCTTCATCCCCGACTCGCCGTGGGTCGTGAGCTCGCTCATGCAGGTGATGATGCTCTCGGGCGACAGGAAGGTGCAGCTGCTGGGCATCCCCAGGTGGAACAATCCCAAGTTCGCCGAGCTGGGCGGCGACTACGTCGACGGGGCGGTCTTCGTGGACTCGTTCTTCAAGGACTCGACCGAGGCCGACGCCGCGGCATTCATCGCGAACATCAAGGGCGCCTACGGCGGCGACGTCACATTCCTCGAGGCGCTCGGCTACGACACCATGCGGATGATCTACTCCGCGGTGAAGGACAGGGGCGCGGGCGGCCGCGAATCGATGAGGCAGGCGCTGGCGGCCATGCAGGGGTTCCCCGGCGTGGCCGGCGTGGCGAGCTTCGACGCAGAGGGCGACGCCCAGAGGAAGATGTTCGTGCTCACCATCCAGGGCGGGCGGATAAGGGCCGTGAAATGACGGAGATTGAACTCATAGCGCTTCTTACCTCCGAGCTTCCGAAAAAGGGAAACGACCTCGCGTGCGGGGTCGGCGACGACTGCGCGATCGTCGCCGGGCCTGAGGGGAGGGACTGGCTTGTCACCTCCGACCTGCTGTGCGAGGGCGCGCACTTCGACCTTCGCTTCACCGATCTCGTGACCCTGGGCAGGAAGGCGCTGTCGGTGAACCTGAGCGACATAGCCGCCATGGGCGGCGCCCCCAGGTTCTGGCTGTGCTCGATCGCCCTGCCCGGCGGCGTGGGCGCCGGCGGCGCGGCCGCCCTCTACAGGGGGATGAACGCCGTGGCCTCGGAGCACGGCGCAATCCTCATAGGGGGCGACACCTCGTCGAGCGACAGGGGCCTCTTCCTGTCGATAACCGCGATCGGCGAGTGCCCCTCGGGGCGCGCGGTGATGCGCAGCGGGGCGAGGCCCGGCGACGCGATCTACGCGACCGGCGAGCTCGGCGGCTCGGCGCTGGGGCTGGCGCTCATGATGCGAGGGATCGCGGACAAAGGCGCGGGGCGCTTCGCGAACAGGCACAACGACCCGAGGCCGCGCGTCGAGGCGGGGAGGCTCCTCGCCGAAAGCGGCCTTCTCACCTCGATGATAGACATAAGCGACGGGCTCATGGCCGATCTGGGGCACATCGCCGCGTCCAGCGGGGCCGGCTTCGAGGTCGGCGCGGAGGCCCTGCCCACGGACGCGACGCTCGCCGGACTCGCCGCTGAAGCGGGCGCAGATCCGCTCGAGCTGGCGCTGTCCGGCGGCGAGGACTACGAGCTCGCGTTCACGGTCGCTTCGGCCGAGGCAGGCCGCTTCGAGCGCGAGATCGCCCCGCGGGCGGGGGTGCGCGTGACGAGGATCGGGGCAATGGTGTCCGACCCCGCTGCGCACAGGGCGCTGCGCGCGGACGGCGTCGAGATCAACCTCTCATCGGCGGGCTTCGATCACTTCGGGGTACGGGCATGAACCTCCTCCCGGTCTTTTTCCTGCTCATGCTCTGCTCGATGTTCTTCTCCGGATCGGAGACCGCGATCTTCTCCCTCTCGAAGCTCCAGGTCCACCGGTTCCGCGAGGTGGACACCCGGACCGCGGCCAGGCTCATCGAGCTGCTCAAGGCTCCGCGCCGGACGCTGGTGACGATACTCTTCGGCAACGAGCTCGCGAACATATGCATATCGATCGTGGGGGCGGCCATCGTGGGCAGGATGATGCAGGCGAACGTGAGGGTCCAGACGATCGTGGCGATAGCGACTATAACTCCGATCGTCATGGTGTTCTGCGAGATCATCCCGAAGAACGTCGCGCTCCGCTTCGCCGAGCAGGCGGCGCGTTTCGTGGCGCTTCCGATAGGCGCCTTCGCGAAACTCATCGCGCCGCTGCGGGAGGTCCTCACCTGGTTCGCCAAGAAGATGGTCGTCCTCTTCGGAGGCACGGCAGAGAGCGCGGAGCCTATGGTCATGGAGGAGGAGTACCGCAGGCTCGTGGACATGGGGCTCAAGGAGGGGGCGATCGAGGAGGAGGAGCGCGAGATCATACACAACGTCTTCGAGTTCACCGACAAGAGGGCGGGCGACATCATGACCCCTGCGGAGAGGATCTTCGCGCTCCCGATCGACCTGCCTTACGAGAGGCTCATGGAGGATCTCGCCTCCACGCAGTGGAGCCGCGTCCCGTTCTACGAGGGCGATCGCGCGAACGTCGTGGGGATCCTGCACGTGAGGGACCTCTTCACCTTCAACATGCGGAGGAAGGCCGGCGAGTCGCCGGAGCTCAGGGCCTATCTCAAGGAGCCGCTCTTCGTCGCCGCGGCCACGCCGCTCGAGGATCTGCTGAGGGAGTTCCAGAGGACAAGGATGCACATGGCCATCGTCCTCGGGGAAGCCGGCGACATCAGGGGCCTGGTGACCATGGACGACGTGCAGGAGGAGATGTTCGGGGAAATCGAGGAATGAAGGACCGTGACTGGTGACTGGCGGAAAATTTTATGAGCTTGGTCGTGGTAATAATCATCTTGGTCTTATGCCTCTTGCTCGAGGGGTTCTTCTCTGGGAGCGAGATAGCGGTAGTGAACGCGGACAAGTACAGGCTCGCCCTGGCGACCGATGCCGGTTCTAAGCGGGCGCGCTCCGTCCTTCACCTCGCAAAGCACCCCGCGGTGTTCTTCAGCACCACCCTCCTCGGCACGAACCTCTCCGCCATCACGGCGACCGTGGTCGCGACCTTCTTCATAATCGACCGGTTCGGCGAGGCGTACGCCCCGCTGGCGATTCTCTACTGGCCCATGGCCCTGGTGTTCGGCGAGATCGTGCCGAAGGCGGTCTACCAGCACCACGCGGACCGCATCGTGCTGAGGGTCGCGCCATTGCTGCTGGGGGTCTCGTTCGCGCTCTATCCCGCGGTATGGCTCTTCTCAAAGCTGACCGACGTGCTGCTCGGCGGCGTGAAGAGGAGGGCGGAGTTAGGCCATCCGATCACGCGCGACGAGCTCGAGCTCATGATCGAGGTGGGAGGGGCCGGCACCAGCGACGTCCGCCCCGCGGAGCGCACGCTTATATCGAGGCTCTTCGACCTGGCCGACAAGCGCGTGGAACAGATCATGACGCCCCTGGTCGACGTGGTCTCTGTCCCGGTCGGGGCGACCCACGAAGAGGCGTGCGGGGTGATGGACCTCCACGGGTTCTCCCGCGTGCCCGTCATCGACGGCGATGCGTTCAACGTCGTGGGCGTGCTCACCGGCATAGACCTCCTGTTCGGAGGGAAGGGCAAGGGAGTTCGCGAGCTCATGCACAAGGCCTACTTCGTGCCCGAGGAGATGTCGCTGGACGAGCTGCTGATCGAGATGAAGCGAAAGGGCGTGCCCCTGGCGGTGGCGGTCGATGAATACGGTGCGGCGACCGGGATCGTCACGGTCGAGGACCTGCTCGAGGAGGTTGTGGGAGAGATACGCGACGAGCACGACGAGGTGCCTGAGCACTACACGAGGACAGGCAGGTTCCGGTATCTGCTCTCGGGGAGGCTCGAGGTCTCGCACGCCAACGAGAGGCTCAAGCTCGGGATCCCGGCAGGCCCCTACCAGACCGTGGCCGGGTTCGTGATCCACGAGCTGGAGAGGATACCGAAGGCGGGCGAGTCGTTCCGCTCCGGCCGCTTCGAGTACAGGGTCAGCCGCGCCACCGATCGGGCGGTGCTTGAGGTGGAGGCGTGGCGCACGGCAGATAAAGCCGAAGGGGAGAAGATCTTATGACCATCGCATACTTCGATTGTTTCTCCGGGGCCTCGGGCGACATGATACTCGGCGCGCTCGTCGACGCCGGGGCGCCGCTCGCGAAGATCACCCGGGAGCTCGCTAAGCTCAGGATCGGCGAGTTCAGGATCGACAAAAGGAAGCGGAAGGATTTCGCAGGCACCGATCTTCGGGTCGTTGCGCTTGCGGAGCCGGACCATGCGCACTACGGGGACATCGACCGCGCGATCTCCCGGGCGCCGATCGCGAAGGGCGCGAAGGAGCTGGCGAGGGAGGTATTCAGAAGGCTCGCAGAGGCGGAGGCGCGCGTCCACGGCACCACGGTGGAAAAGGTCCACTTCCACGAGGTGGGGGCGGTGGATTCGATCGTGGACATAGTGGGATCGGCAATCGCGCTGGAGCAGATGGGGTTCAGAGAGGTGCACTGCTCGCCGCTCCCGCTCTCGCGGGGGACCGTGCGCTGCGCCCACGGAGAGCTCCCGGTGCCTGCGCCCGCCACGCTCGAGCTCATCAGGGGCGTGCCGCTCAGAAAGACCGATGTCGAGGGGGAGCTCGTCACCCCCACGGGCGCAGCGATCCTCACGGCTGTGGCGTCTCACTTCGGCGAGAGCCCCCTGCAGCGGATCGACAGGGTCGGGGTGGGATTCGGAGACCGAAAGATACCGGGCCGGCCCAACATCCTGCGCCTCATGATCGGCGATGGATTCCGCGCTGTGGCCATCGAGTCTGACATGGACGACATGAACCCGGAGCTGTTCGACAATGCCATGCAGAGGATGTTCGCGGCCGGCGCCGTGGACGTGACCCTCCAGCCGATACAGATGAAGAAGAACCGGCCTGGGGTGAGGCTCGCCTGCGTGGCCCCCTGGGCCGCGAAGGACCGGGTTATCGACGCCGTGCTGTCCGAGACCACCACCTTCGGCGTGCGCTACTGGGACGTGGAGCGCAGGATGCTCGCGCGCGAGCTCGCAAAGGGCAGGCTCAAAAGAGGCGGGATCTCGTTCAAGATAGGCCGCGACGGGTCGGGCCGCATCGTGAAGGCCGTGCCCGAGCACGAGGATGTGAAAAGGATTGCGAAGAGACAGCGCCGCCCGCTGATCGACGTATATAATGAAGCGACGGCGGAGTCGGCGGGGATTGTCCGGCGAGGGCGTTGACTCCCTTATTTCTTGGCCAGCGAGACCTTCGGTTCCTGGGGTTTTTGATCGGAGCCCTCGGCCTTTTCCTTTGCCTTGAGAAGTATCGCTTGAGCGCTCTTGAGTCTGGATTCAGCGATGCCTTTCGGCTTCGAGCTGTAGTAGTTCTCGCAGACCTGCCTCGCATCGTTCCCTGTTCCGACGAAGGAATCCTCGGGATTGCACATGATGAAAGTCGTCACCTCGCCGTCTGCGTAGATGTCGACCGCGTGGACCGTCCCGTTCTCCGAAATGACGGTCGCCCTGATGCTCCCGTCCTCCAGGAGCTCGACGTCGGCGCACTCGGGGAGCTCGATGCCGTCGCCCAGGGCCCTCTGAACCTCCTCGGTCAGCCTCTTTCTCTCCGGCGTGCATCCCTGGATGGTCATATGGCTGTGGTCGATGGGTATTTTTGTCTCACTCATATAGAGCTCCGGATATTTGCCCCCTCAGCTCTATTATCGGCCGGGGGCCCTGCCGAAGTTGCGCTTGAGTCGCATTTTATTTACCGAATAATATCAGGCAGTTGTGAATGATTGTCCCTGCAATCGGGCGATATCGACGACAGCGGAGAGTGTTCAATAACTCCTTGACTGTGAAGGGGAAATCGACTATCCACGCGCTCCTGTTTGTCGCCTGCCTGCGGCAGGCAGGTCACGTCCAGAGAGAAAGGTGAGAAGACAATGTCACTGAACAGCAAATATACCTGGCACTATTTCCTCAAGGAGCACCCCGAGCACCGCGAGAAGGGGCTCAAGCGCACCAGCTCCGAGGGCAGGAAGGCCTTCGAGTCGGCGTTCAAGGCGCACGCGAAGCAGCACCTCGACAGGATCGAGAAGCGCTACGATCGCGAGATCGAGCGCTCGAAGAAGGCGCGCGCCGAGGTCATGGGGAAGGTCAAGGCCTTTGCCAAGGCAAAGAAGTTCGTCAAGGCGCGCACGGCGCAGCTCAAGGCGGGCCGGGCGGACGCGGCCATCGCGCAGATCGAGCGCCAGAAGAAGCGCGCCCAGGCGGCGAGGAAGAGCCTGTAGAGAGGGAGCGTGAAGAGAGAATGAAAAGGCCCCGCGATGGCGGGGCCTTTTTTGCGCCCTCTCCGCGTCCTACGTTCCTTCGCAGGCCATCTCGGCGATTCGAGTGATGCGCGAGTTGATCCTGCGGAGGTTGGCGAGTATGTCCAGGTGGATCGAGCTCGTGTCGAAGGTCTCCTTGAGCCCCTGGTGCAGTCGGGTTATGTGTCCCTGCCGGAGCTGCTGCTCCACGTCGTTCATGTGCTCCTCGTGGCGGCGGAGCTTCAGCGCGATCTCCTTGTGCGGCTGCGCCAACGCCAGCATCGTCAGGTTGAAGTTGTCCATCACCATGGCCTGAAAATCCCTCAGATCGCGCCATCCCTGGTCGGAGAAGAGCCTGCGCCACTGCGCCTTCTTGCGCGCGAGCGACGCGAGCTCCTTCGATATTATGTCGCCCACCTCCTCCATGCCCGAGGCGATGGCGACCAGCGCTATCTGCATGCGGGCCTGGTCCTCCGACATGCGCTCGGTCGCGACCTGCGCGAGGTAGAAGCGGATGGCCTTCTCGAGGATGTCGATCTTGTCGTCCTCCGCCTCCATCCTCTCGATCACGTCCCGGACCTCCTCCCCCTTGCTGAACATGCGCAGGCTGTCGGCGGTCAGCTGCTGGGCGATGGAGCCGAGCCGCATGATCTCGCGCTTGGCCTGCGCGAAGGCGATGGCCGGGGTCTGCAGCGCCGACTTGTCCAGGTACAGCGGGCCGAACGGCTCCTCCCTGGGCGGGGGCATGGGGAGGATGATCTCCACCAGCTTCACGAGCGGCTTGAGCAGCGGCGTGAAGACCGCGGCGATCGCCAGGTTGAAGAGTATGTGGGTCAGCGCGATCTTGGATGCGACTCCCGCCCCGTAGTTCGGGAAGACGCCTGATATGAATGCGTCTGCGTCTCCGGTGAGCTTTGCGGCGTAAGAGATGAAGGGGAAGACCGCGGCCACCCCTATGACCTTGGTGAGCGTGTGCGCGAGCGCCACCCTGCGGCCCGCGGTCCCGCCCCCGAACGAGGCCAGCACCGCCGTGACGCAGGAGCCTATGTTGGCGCCGAGCACGATCGGGATCGAGGCCTCGAACGTGATGGTGCCTGCGAAGGCGAGCGCGATGGCTATTCCGATCATCCCCGCGGAGTGCACCACGCCGGCCAGCATCGAGGACCCGATGAGGGTGGCCAGGGGGTGGGTCGAGAGAAAGGCGAAGACCTTGAGCGCCTCCTCGCTCTCCTTGAGAGGGGAGGCTGCGGCGGTCATCAGGTGCATGCCGTAGAAGATGAGGCCGAAGCCCAGCACTATCGAGCCCGCGTCGCGGACCTTGCGCTTCCGTCCGAACGCCTGCACCGCCACGCCGAGGGCCACGATCAGAAGCGCCACGTCGGTGATCTTCTTGATGGACAGGAGCACGACCACGAGGGTGGTCCCGATGTCCGATCCGAGCAGCACCGCGCTCGCCTGGAAGAGGTTGAGCAGCCCCGTCTCGGTGAAGGAGACGAGCATGGCGGAGGCGGCGCCGGAGCTCTGCAGCACCATGGTGACGAAGGCGCCGAAGATGAGCGCGGAGATCCTGTTGCCGGTCACGCGGCCCATGGCGGCCCTGAGCCTGTCGCCCGCGATGACCTCCAGCCCCTTGCGGGCGCGCCTGAGCCCGTAGAAGAAGAACGCCACCCCGCCTATGAGCACCGACCAGCTGAAGCTCTCCATGTGGGCGATTATAGGGAAACGGAGCCGGATGTCGAGGGCCCGCTGAACTGCTGCGTTTTTGTGCACCCCTGCAGCGAAACGCAGCACCCCCGCGGCTGCCGCGCGCTGCAACTCCATGATTTTTCGAGGCCTCATTCTTGGCACGGCCCCTGCATTGTCTGGAGAAGTAAACACACACACAGGGGAGGTGAAGGATGCGTTTTCGTCTGCTCAGGGGAAAGAGGGGACAGTCGGCCACGGAGTACATGCTGATAGTGGCGGTGGTGGTGCTGGGGCTCGTCTCCGCGGCCAGCCACTTCATCCCGGTGTTCAACCAGGCGGTGGCGGAGCTCGCGGCCAACGTCTCGGGTTGGCTCACGACGAATCAGCAGATGTCGAATCCGAATCCGTGACTCGTAACTCGTGACTCGTGACTCGTGACTCGCGAAGACAAAGTTATCATTCTGAGGCCGAGGACATGAACATTATCGCCGAAGGATCCCGTGGGGACAGAGGACAGGTGGCGGTGGAGCACGCGCTGGTGCTGCCGGCCGCCGTGGCGATCATCGTCGCCGTGCTCGGGATGGCGGCGACCGGATTGCGGACGGTGGTCGCGCAGCACGCTGCAGCGAGGGCGGCGCGCGTGGCCGCGGTGTTCAACGACGGGCTGATCGGCGCTGAGCTGCACGCCTCGCTCGCGCCGTCGATGTTCAGCGCACATTCGTTCGATGTCATCGCCGATGCAGGAGGGACTCGTCTCTCCAACGAGATGGAGGGCATCCTCACGCTCGAAGCCGTGTCCGGCGCGGCGCTCTCCGGCGGAGCGGCCGGCAGCCGGTCCGTCGTGAGAAAGAGCCCGGCGACCCCGGCGCTGCCGGAGGGGCTGGGCGAGAGGGTGCTCAGGGGCGGCGACACGCCGTCGCCGTACTGCAGGACTGAGGGAGGCTACAGCGCATGCGGATGGCCCGAATGAATCGATCGAGGGGATCTGTGACCGTGCTCTTCGTCGCTGCCCTGCCGCTGATGGCGGCGGCGCTGATAGCGATCGTCGAGATCGGAAGGATAGCGGTCGCACGCGCGAGGCTTTCGGCCGCGGCGGACAGGGCCGCCTATGCGGGTGCTGCGTCGCTTGCTCATTCGCTGAACATGCTCGCCGCATCCAACCGGCGCATCAACGAGTCGTTCAGGAGGCTGAAGGCCGACTTCGACGCCTCGAGCCAGCAGGACGAAGATGCGGCCCGGCAGCGGATAGCCCGCTACGAGGCGGAGCGCGATTCGGAGCTCGGTGAGATGGCGTCGGTGCTGGATGCGATGCGCGCCAGATCGGCCGGCGCGGCTGCCGGCGCGCTCGCGGCGAACTACCCCTCGGCCTTCGCCTGGCACCGGATAGCGGGGGAGGTTCGCCTTCGGGACGATCTCGCTCCGGAGGAGCAGTGGGAGAGGGTGGGCTACAGCCACATCGAGGGGGACATCTACCTCGATCCCGAGGACGTGGAGGGCGGCGAATACGACGCTCTCAAATACCTGGTCAAGGAGAGAGGTGGGGATGCGGCCATAGGCGTGTTCGCGAGCGCGAGGGTCGAGCCGCTGACAGCGGGACCCATCCTCTCCGAGGGCATCGACATCTACGCCTCTGCGGCCGCCTCCGCCTACGGCGGCTCGATCGAGGATTTCGCGATCGAGGAGGTCGAGGATAGCGACCTCGCCGAGGGGTGGACGGACGAGGAGGGATACGACGCGCTCTACAGGGCCGCGCTGGTCCCTAAATGGACGATCGGCGTGGAGGAGGCAGAGGACTGAATTCACAGGAGGGCTTTGGATGCGGATCAGGGTCGAAAGGGGAGCTGCGTGTCTTGAACTGGCGGCCATGGCGCCCGTGGCGGCGCTCGTGATCGTCGTCGCATTCCAGCTCGCCCGGCTCTTCTCGACAACGGTCGCGCACGTGGCGGAGGCGGAGGCCATGGCGGCGCGCGCGGTGCGCCGGTGGGAGACCGTCCACGCCTCATCGGGTTTTGCGAGGCCGTGCCTCGAGGGGATGGATCGAATTTCGTTCGGCGCGGGAGGAGAGCCCCTTTCGCTCGGCGTCGGTCCGATGAGGGCGGACATAGCGGTGCCGCAGGAGGTGAGGGTAGTCGATGAAGAGATTTGCGTTCATTAGGGATGCGGTCCGGGAGCGGCCGGCAGCGGCTGCCGTTGTGGCGGGCCTGGCTGCGGCCCTGCTCGCCTCGGCCTACCTCGCGAGGCGGGAGGGCGAGATATCCAGGGCGGCCGAACCGGCCCCGGTGGTCATCGCCGCCCGCGACATACCGCCCGGCGAGACGATAGACAGGGCGGCGCTCCGCAGATCGAGCGTCCCGGCGATCTTCGTGCAGCCCGGCGCGATAGGGGAGATATCGGAGGCGGAGGGGAGGGTGGCCATGGTGCCGCTCCGCAAGGGCTCGCAGCTCACGAGGTCCGCGGCGAGGAGGGCGGATCACGCAACCGGCGTGGCCCCGCTCCTTGCCTCCGGCATGCGGGCATTCTCGGTGTCCCTTCCGCGATCGCGCGCGGCCGGCGGGCTCGTCGGTCCGGGCGACCGCGTCGATCTCATCGCCACCTTCGACCTCGGCACAGGCTCGTCTCCGGAGATCACCACTATGGCGCTCGTGACCGACGCGAGGGTCGTGGCGGTGGAGAGGAGAGTCGCCGGATCTCCCGAGCGGGAGGCGGGCGCCGATGCGGGCAAGGGGCTCTTCGGCGGGGCGATTGCGCAGGGGCAGCTGTCGCGCGAGGTCTCCGTCACTCTCGCGGTGAGCCCCGCTCAGGCCCAGGCCATCGCCTTTGCGCAGGAGTCGGGGTCCATCGCGCTCGCGGTCAGGCCCCCCTATGAGGGGGAGTCGAACGAGCCGCCCGCGCCGACCACCATATCGAGCATCGCCGAGGGGGCGGGCGGGGTGGTCCCGCTCAGGAGGCCCTTCAAGGAATACAGGGGGGCGAGATGAGACGGCTCAGGAACGCGCGCATGCTGTTTTGGACCGCGGCGGCGATGCTCACGCTCGCCGCCTCGACGTGCGCGGCCGGGGCCGCGGCGGAGAAAACGCTCATCAAGGGCCAGTCCGAGACCGTCTCCATGGACTATTCGATCGGCGACGTGGCTGTCGCCGACCGCTCGGTGTGCGACTACCTCGTCTCGCAGGACCGCGGCTCTATCTACCTCAACGCCCGGGGTGGCGGGCAGACGATGGTCACGATATGGGACGCGGATGGATCGATCAGGGACGAGATCTCCGTGCGGGTCGTCACCACCACGCTCAAGGAGGCGCTCGAGAGGGTGGAGCAGGCGGTGGGCGGCATCGCGGGGGTGACCGTCGAGCTCAGCGACGGCAAGGTGAGGATAGGGGGTGCGACGGCGGACCCCGACGACTTCAGGGCGATCGAGGCGATCTCGCAATCGGACCCGCGGGTGCGCAGCAGCGTGAGGATCACGAAGGACGTGCTGGCCAGGACCGGGCAGGCGATACGCGATGCCATAGACGTCCCGGGCGTGACGGTGAGGGCGGTGAGGGACAGGATAGCGCTGGAGGGTACGGTCTTCTCCGCGGCCGACGCGAAGCGGGCGATCGAGATCGCGAGGCTCCACACGCCGCACGTCATGGACCTCATCGAGGTGCGCGACTCCATGCGCAGCCCCGGGAGGGCGAGCCTCATCCAGCTCGAGTTCCATCTCATGGAGATAAAGAAGCAGGCGCTCAGGGAGCTTGCGTTCAACTGGTCGCCGGGCTCGTTTCCGCAAGGCGGAGCCGCGACCGCCTCGGCGGGCGGCGGGGCCGGGCTCATGGGCTCGATCGGCGACATGGGGAAATCGGTGCTCGGGTTCGTCTTCAACTTCGTGCCCAAGCTGCGCTTCATAAGGGAGAGGGGCGACGGCCGGGTGCTCGAGAACCCGTCGGTCGTGGTGAAGAACGGCGAGGAGGCGCAGATATTCAGCGGCTCCGAGGTCCCGTTTCTGAGCGGCGAGCAGGTCCAGTTCAAGAGGGTCGGCGTCGACATCAAGGCCTCGCCGATCGAGGTCGCGGGCGGGGTGGATCTGAGGATCGCCGCGACGCTCTCCGCGCCGTCGGCCGACATACGCGGCGCGGTCGACACGCACACCGTCTCCACCACCGCGGTCTGCCCCCTGGGCCACAGCGTCATGCTCGGCGGGATCGTCCGCAACAACGACGTGAAGATGAGGAACAGGGTCCCGCGCGACACCGACACGTCGTCCTCGATATTCAGCCTGTTCCTTTCGAAGGACTTCCAGTCCAACAGGTCCGAGTTCGTGATCGTGGTGACGCCGAGGGTCATGTCGCAGCCGGAGCCGGCCGAGGCGGCGCTGCGCGATTTCCTCGATGCAGAGGAGGCGATGGCGATGGACCGCTCGAATAAGGAGCACGCGGAGCGCTTCGGCGCGCCAGGCGACGGGGCGGCCGGCGATCCGAGCAGAAGGAGGCGCCCGAAAAAATGGAGATGAGAAACGACATGTCGGCGGCAAGATGCCTGTGGGCCGCAATGATATGCTGCGGGGGGGCGGGCCGCTGCGCGTGCGCGGACAGGGTCGCATCATGGCTCGTCTCCGGCGGGATCGATGCGCTCGTGATCGCCGGGTCCGTCGGAGCGGTCGAGGGCGCGAGGACCGTCGCTGAGCTCAGGGCGAACGGGGCCGGGTTGTCCGGCCGGTCGCTCCGCGGGTATCTGTCGCCGCGCCCGGGCCGCGCAGGCCTGCTCTCGCTTGCAGAATCGGAGATGGACGACGGCACTATCGAATCGATCGAGTCGGCGTACGACATCGCGCTCGTCGCCTTGGAGGCGAGCCCCGATTCAAGGGGAGCCGCAGGCTGGCTTGAGTCGGCATTGGCCCGCGTGCCCGGGATACCCGCGATGCTGTGCGTCCATGCGGACGGCCCCGCGCCGATCAATCTCGCAGGATCGGCGGTCAAAAGGCTGCTCGACTCCCCCGGCGCGGTCTCCCCCGCCGGATTCTGCATGGCGCCTTTCGACAGGGAGGTGGCGGCGCGGCTGGCCGGGCGGTGGGGCATTCAATCCTGGGGCGACGGACTGGACGCGGCATCGCTCGCAGGCAGGCTCATGGACAGGGCGATCCCGCGCCGCGCCTCGGTGCGGGATGTCGCGAATCATGCTGAGAGAGGGGTTCGTGAAATCGCGCGGCCCGAAGGGGTCGAGGAGATCCTGGCTGGCATAAGGCGGGACCCGGAATTCGAAAAGATAGTCGGCGACGCGAACAGGCGCGGCGACAGGGACGAGCTGAGGCGAGCGGTTGCGGCCGTCGCCCTCAGGGCGGCGGAGGCGCTCAAGTCGCGCGGGGCCCCGGGCGCGCGCGCGGACGAGGCTGCGTCGTGCGCGGTCGACGAGATACTGGGGTTCGGCCCGCTCGAGTACCTGCTCAAAGACGACGGCGTCACCGAGATCATGGTCAGCGGGCCAGGGCTGATCTTCTTCGAGAAGGAGGGGAGGCTCGCCAGGGCCGGGCTCTCATTCGCAGACTCCTCTCAGCTGCTGTCGGTTATCGAGCGGATGCTCGCCCCGACCGGGCGCAGGGTCGACGAGGCCTCGCCCATGGTTGACGCCAGGCTCCCGGACGGATCGAGGCTGCACGCGGTCATCGGCCCCGTCGCGATAGACGGGCCGGCGCTCACGGTGCGCAGGTTCGGCCGCGCAAGCTGGGACCTCCGCGAGCTCGTCCGCAGGGGGAGCATGACCTCCGACGCGGCGCGATTCCTCTCCGAGTGCGTGGCGTCGCGCGTATCCATGGTGGTGTCGGGCGGGACCGGCACGGGAAAGACCACGATGCTCGCCGCGCTCGCCTCGGAGATAGCCGACGGTGAGCGCATCGTCACGATAGAGGACGCGGCGGAGCTCCGGATCAGAACGACCCACGTGGTGAGGCTGGAGGCCCGGCCGCCCAACGTCGAGGGCGCGGGCGCGATATCGATCAGGGACCTCGTCAGAAACGCGCTCAGGATGAGGCCTGACAGGATAGTGGTGGGCGAGTGCAGGGGGGCGGAGGCGGTCGACATGCTCCAGGCCATGAACACCGGCCACGAGGGTTCGCTCACGACGGTGCACGCCAACTCCCCGCGCGACGCCGTGTCGCGGCTCGAGACCATGGCGCTCATGGCGGGCCTCGACCTGCCTATCTGCGCTGTCCGCGAGCAGATCGCACGTGCCATAGGGGTGATCGTGCAGCTGGCGAGGGTGGGCGCACAGAGGAAGGTCGTGGAGATATCGGAGATAACCGGGATGGAGGGACAGGTCATCAGCATGCAGACGCTGGCCGCGTTCGACCAGCGCTCGGGGATGCTCATCTCGACCGGGCTCGCCCCCGCGCACCGCTGCGGCGCCGACGGGACGGGGCATTCGCACGGGATCAGGGGGATCGCATGAGCGGGCTCATCTTCGCTGCGGCGGCCCTTTTCTTCGGCCTATCGGCGGCGATATCCGCGTTCGCGCTGCTCCGATCGAAATCCCCTCTGGCCTTCGGCCGGCTCTCTCGCCTCGCGCGGGCGCATCGCGGCCGCCGCAGGGCGCGCCGCGCCGACGAACAGCTGCCCGAGGCGCTCGTCATGCTCTGCAACGCGCTCAAGGCCGGGCTGTCGCTGCAGCAGGCGGTCAAGCTCGCCGCATCGGAGCTGGCCCCGCCGCTCGGAGAGGAGCTGGCGAGGATCGAGGCGGAGCAGGGCGCCGGGAAGGACTTCGACTCCGCGTTTGCCTCTCTCTCGGAGCGGGTGCCGACCGAGGACGCGTCGCTGGTCACGCAGTCGGTGGAGGTGCTCAGGCGCACCGGCGGCAACCTCGTCCAGACCTTCTCATCGCTCGCGAAGACGATCGAGCAGCGCAGGCGAGTGAAGGGGAGGGTAGATTCGCTCACGGCGCAGGGGAGGGCGCAGGCAGCGGTGCTGCTCTTGCTGCCCTGGGGCCTGGCTGCCGCGCTCGCCGTCCTGGCCCCTGAGTTCATGAGGCCCATGTGCTCGACCAGGCTCGGGATCGCCCTCATGATCTTCGCGCTCCTCTTGGAGGCGGCGGGCGGGCTCTGGCTCATGAGGATCGCGGCCATAAAGGTGTGAGAGATGCGCATGAGAGTTGCGACAGCCATACTTTTGCATGCTGCGGTGATCGCGACAGCGTCGATTCCGTGCGCGCTCGGGGCAACGGCGCCCAGGGAGTACCGCTTCGTCTCGAGGGCGAAGGGGCCGGCCGAGGGGCAAGCGAGCGGCGTGAACCGGCAGGTCCTCTTCGATCCCGGCAGAAGCCCGGGATTCGCAGGCGTGGGTTGGTCCGAGCTGGCGGGCGGCGTCTTCTGGCCATTTGCAGCATCGGACGGATCCCTCGATGCGAAAGAGATGAGCGCCTCGTTCACGATCGCAGGCGAGAATATGCCCCCGGTCGTCGCGTTCGCGAGGGCGCGCCGAACCGACGGGGCCGCGCGCGCGGATTCGCCCTGCGGCGAGTGGTCGGTCTCGGTCGAGGGGAGATCGCGCGCCGAAAAAGAGGGCGGTCCGGCGTCAAGGGAGGCCGCGGTCTCGGGCGCGGGCCGCGCGCTGCTGTGCGGCAGGCGCCTCACCCCTCTTGCCGCGGAGATGAGATTCGAGGGCCGGCTCGCCCCTGCGATCTGGGAGATAGGGATCGCGGGCGCAGACTCGGCGTACACGGTGGAGGTTGCGTGGGCCGCGCTGCCGTGAGGGGAAGAGAATGGACCTGATACTCTGCATAGCGCTCTTCTCGCTCTTCGCATCTTCGGCGGCAAGGGCGTGGCTCGCGGCGGCCGCCCGCAGGGAGATGCTGGGTGCCGTGGAAAACAGAGGAGATGTGCGGCCCCGCAGGCTGGCGCCGGCATGCTCGGCCCTCGCCCGCCTCGCAGAGAAGAGGGCGCCCGCACTCCTGCGCCTGATCCCGGTGGAGAGCGTGAGGCTCAGGCTCAAGGGCGCAGGGATGTCAGGACTCGACCCCGCGGGCTTTGCGCTCCTCTGGATCTCCTCGGGCGTCGCCGTCTCCGTCGCGGCGTATCTCCTATCTGATTCAAACCGGGCGCCGGGCGCGCTCGCCGCGGGGGCGCTCTGCTTCGCGATCGTCATGGCGCGGCTCCGCTCGCTGGCGAGGGCCAGGCGCGAGGCCGTGGAGAGGGAGCTCCCCTTCGCACTGGACCTCATCACACTCTCCGTGGAGGCGGGGCTCGATCTCGCTCAGGCGGTGTCCAGGGTCTCGTCCCGCACCGGCGGGATCGTCTCCCGGGAGCTCGCCGAGGCGGACGCGGCCATGAGGATGGGCGTGCGCAGGCAGGACGCGATCAGGCGCATGGCCGACTCGCTCGCGGTCCCTTCGCTATCGGCGCTCGCCGCGCTGCTCGCGCAGTCGGAGAGGCTGGGCGCGGGGGTGGCGCCGGTGCTCAGGGCGGCCTCGGAGAGGCTCAGGGACGAGAGGTTCGCCCGCGCGGAGAAGAGGGGCGCGATCGCTTCGCAGAAGATGCTTCTCCCCCTTGTGGCCTTCATAATGCCCGCGACCTTCGTGATCGTCTTCGGTCCGATCTTCGTCCGCGCGGCCATGGGCGGAGCGGAGGCGCTGTTCTGACATGCCGAACCTCATGCACATCGCGGCTCTGGCGATCGTGGCCCTCGGGGCTGCCCTCGCGTGGAGGGCGCGGAAAGAAGAGGGTCCCGCTCAAGGTCCCAATCCCGCTCATTCGCAGGACGATCTGCCGCGCTGCGGAGAGTGGCTCCGATGCATCGAGCGGCTGACCGGCTCCGCCGCGATCTGCCTGGATCCTGCGATGAGGATAACGGAGGCGGGCGGGTCCGCATCCTCGCTCCTGCGCGCCGGGAGGGGCTCCCACCTCATCGACGCAGCGCCGAAGGACGCGAGGGCCGCAACCCTCGCGATCGCATCGAGGGCCATGCGAGACGATGCGGCATCGGGCCGCGTCTCGTGGGCGGGGACTTCTGTTCTCATGACCGCGGCATCGGCGGGGGCCGATCGCCTCGTGATATCGATAAGCCATGGAGAAGATATTTGAGCACATCGCGGCTGCGCTGCGCAGCCGCAGGGGGGTCGCGATCGCCGCATTGGCATCGGCGGTGATCATCGCTGCGGCCGCAGCGGACCAACTCCGGGGCCCGGGTCCGAAAATGGTGACGCCCGCCTCTGCAATCGGGCCCGAATCTGCGGCAGGGGAGCTCGCCTCGTGGCTCCTCGTTCAGGCGAGGTTGAGATTGCGGTCCGGCGAGACCTCTGAAGCGGGCTGCGCGGCGCTCCTCTCCTCGTTCCTCGCCGGAGGGGACGGCGAGGCGGCCTCTTTCATGATCGAGCTCAGGCGGGATGCCGATGCGAGGGCGGCCCTCGAGTCGGCAATGGCTCAGGATGCGCTGGAGTCGGGGGATCGAAAGCGGTGGCAGAGGCATCTTAAGCGCGCGGAGTCGGCGAAGCGCTCGGGAGAAAAGATATGGCGAGGCTGCTCAGACTGACGCCGCGCGAAGGCGCGGGCGACCGGTTCATGGAGGCCCGATTCGGCCGGTGCAACGCCATATTTCTGGCACGTTCCGGCCCGGGCGCGGGCGGGAGCGGGCACTCTCTGACCCTCACGGAGGATCCTCGCCCCGGTTCACTCGTCTACGCGGTGTTCACCCGATGCGGGGCGGAGGTGTTCGCCCGCTCGATGAGGGCCGAGGCGACGCTGTCGCTGTCCAGCCCGCCTTTCGTGAATGACGGCGACGGGGTTGAGATAGGCGCAAGGGGATTTGTCGTCTGGCTCCCTGCGGAGCGCGCATCGAGGCGCCGGGGGATCGCCCTCTTTTGCGCCGCGATCGCAGCGGTCGCCCTCGCCGCAGCGGCGCTCCGCCATCGAGGGGGCCGCTCCGCCGAGGCGCGCGTCGAGCGGGGGGCCGTCGAGGCCGCTCACATCGCAGGTCCTGACGCCGGCGATCCGATGGAGGAGGCGAGGCACATGTTGCGAAGGGGCGACACAGGCCAGGCGAAACTCGCCCTCGTCGAGATCCGGGAGGGCGGCCGTGGCGGGACAGAGGTCGAGGCGCTGCTCGCGGCCATAGAGGCGGCTGAGGTGAATTCGCAGGATTCGGCTGCAGCGCTCGAGGCGCGCGACGCGGAGGAGAGGGCGGAGTCTCTCTACAGGGAAGGGATGGAGGCGATGCGATCGGGCGACCCGAGGGGCGCGGCCGACGCCTTCGACGCCGCGGCCCTGGCTCTCGGGCATTCGGCCCCTGAGACCGCGTTTGCAAAGGACCTCCAGCGCGCGCAAAGCGAGGCCCGTTCGGCGCTCGACTCGGTGCGCGTCGCGTCGCTCGAGCGCGCTGCGAAGATCGTGGAGTCGGCGGAGGGGATGGAGGCTCCCGAGGCCGCGGCTATGATCGCAGGCTCCTGGACAGACATCTCCGATTTCATGAAGGGCGATCGGGGCGGAGGACGGGCGGCCGCACTGCGCAGGAAGATCCGGGACGGCATCGGGAGCGTGGCTGCGAGGTGGCTGGCGTCGGCCCGCGAGGCGGAGCGCCTTTTCGGATGCGAAAGGGCTTCGAAGACATACGCACAGATCAGGGAGTTCATGTCGAGAGTGGGCGCGCTGGGGATAAATTCGAGCCTGATGGATTCAGCGCGCTGCACGGAGAGGGAGGTTCGATGATGAAAATCGCTTTTGCGCTGTGCGCTGCGCTGCTCGCGCATCCTTTTGATGCCTGGGCCTTTGCATCGCGGCGCCCTGTTTCAGCGGAAGGCATCTCGTTCGAGGCGCCCGGCGGTCAGTGGCGCGCCGCGGATGATTGCGGCGACTGCATTGGGGCCTGGCGTCGCAGCGACGGCTCCCGCATCGGCCTGAAGTGGCTCCCCGCGGGCGGCGACAGGGGTGCGGATCGCTCGCTCGCCGATGCGGCCGGATCCTATGCGAATTCCGCAGCTGTCGAGAAACCGATTTCAGCGAAGCTCGGTTCAAACGATGCCGAGATCGTCGTCTTCTCGCCGAAAGGCGACCCTGCAAAAAAGGGCGCGCTCATTACCCTGAAGAGAAAGGGGGCAGGGCTCGGCGTGGTGTGCACATCGGGCGGGGAGAATTTCCTTCAGGTGTTCCTCGAGTGCAGGCGCCTCGCGTCGTCGCTCATCGCGGGCGAAACGGCCGCGCCGGCCGCGTCAAAGCTGCACGAGTCGGGAATGGCGGCGCTCCGAAGGGACCCGGCGCGCGCGGCTGGCCTCTTCGAGGCCGCGATCGCGTCCGACCCCGGGCTTGCGGCCGCGTACCTCAACCTCGGCCGCGCCCTGCTCGCACGCGGCGATTCGGCCGAGATGGTGGCGGCGAGGCTTGCGAGGCTGCTCGACCGCGCGCCGGACACCCCCGACATCCGAGGCATGCGCGAGCGCCTTGCCCGTATAAAGTGACTGGTGACTGGTGACTGGTGACTAGTGGTCTATGCACGGTTCACTGACCACGGACCACGGACCACTGACCACTTATCACAGATCTCCGGTCCCCGATTGGCCTGCCAGTAACTATCAGCTTGTTTCTGGTAGTTTTTCCCACTTCTGGGGTTTGGACCCCTCAATCGCAATCAGATATGCAGCGGCGATCGATGATTCTCTTTGTAATATATCGATATTACACATGAATTTAAGCACTTCCACCGGGCGGCCTGGCCCATTTATTGCATCACTTAAGCCCGGAGGCATCCCCATGCGTTTGGAGCGTATCATTATACTGGCGGCGATAGCG
>JAFGMW010000102.1 GCA_016927275.1 Pseudomonadota bacterium | reverse complement strand
TCTCAGCTTCTCAGCTTCTCAGCTTCTCAGCTTCTCAGCATAGAAGCACCTCACCAGCCTGCCGACATTGCACGGATCCTCCGGCACTTCCTCCTGCCTGCATCTCTCCTTCGCCTTCGGGCAGCGCTCCGCGAAGGCGCAGCCGACGGGGAGCTCAGCCAGGTCGGGCACCGTGCCCGGTATCGTGGCGAAACGCTCGTCCTCGCGCTTGCGGGCCATAGGGGGGATCGCGGCGAGGAGCCCCTGCGTGTACGGGTGCATGGGCTCCGCGAATATCTGCTCGACCGTGCCCTCCTCCACGAACCTGCCTGCGTACATTACGATCACCCTCTTCGCCGTCTCGGCGATGACGCCGAGGTCGTGGGTCACGAGCATGAGCGCCATGCCGAGCTCCGACTGCAGCCTCTTTATGAGGTCGAGGATCTGGGCCTGGATGGTCACGTCCAGCGCCGTCGTGGGCTCGTCGGCGATCAGGATGTCGGGCCTGCACGAGAGCGCCATCGCGATCATCACCCGCTGGCGCATGCCCCCCGAGAGCTGGTGCGGATAGTCGCGCATCCTCTGCGCCGGCTGGGCGATCCCGACGAGATCGAGCATCTGCCTCACCCTCTCCTGCACCGCCGCGCGGCTCCCTCCCTCGTGGAGCGAGACCGCCTCCGCGATCTGGTCTCCGACCGTGTAGACCGGGTTGAGCGAGGTCATTGGCTCCTGGAACACCATGGCGAGCCTCTTCCCCCTCACGGTCCTCATCTGCCTCTCGCTGAGCCTGAGCAGATCGACCGGGCCCCCGGCCCTCGTCATCTGGAACATGACGCTGCCGGAGACGATGCGGCCGGGGGGGTCGGGCACGAGCCTCAAAAGCGACAGCGCGAGCATGCTCTTGCCGCAGCCGCTCTCGCCCACGAAGCCCAGCGCCTCGCCGCGCGCAAGGTCGAATCCGACGCCGTCGACCGCCTTCACCACGCCGGAGTCGGTGAAGAAGTGGGTCCTCAAATCTTTAACTGAAAGTAGGACCATCGTATTCGTGACCCGTGACCCGTAACACGTGACCTGTATTCATCTGCCGGTCACGGGTTACGTGCTACGTGTCACGTTCTAAGGTTCGGATCTATCGCGTCCCGGAGCGCTTCCCCGACGAGGTTGTAGGCAGTGATCGTCGCAAAAATCGCAAAGCCGGGCATCAAAGTCAACCACCAGGCGATGTCCATGAACTGCTGCGCCTGAGAGAGCATGCTGCCCCAGCTCGGCTCCGATGGCGGCACTCCGAACCCCAGGAACGAGAGCGAGGCCTCGACCAGTATCGCTCCGGCCACGCCGAATGTCGCGGAGACGAGCACCGGCGCGAGCGAGTTGGGAAGGATGTGCCTCCACATGATGCGCCTGTCGCGCGCGCCCGACACCTCGGCCGCGACGACGAACTCGCGCCTGCGGAGCTTCAAGCACTCGCCGCGCACGAGCCTCGCCACACCGGTCCAGCCGGTGATCCCTATCACCACCATGATGTTGTATATCGACGGCCCGACGAAGGCCAGCACCGTGAGCACCAGGAAGAACGTGGGGAAGCAGATCATCACCTCGATCATCCTCGACACCGCCATGTCCACCCACCCGCCGTAGAACCCGGCCGCAAGGCCGAGCGCGAGCCCTATGGCCACAGCGATGCCGACCGCGACCAGGCCGACCGAGAGCGAGGCGCGCGACCCCCACACCAGCTGGGCCGCCACGTCCCGGCCGTCGCCGTCGGTGCCGAATATGTGTTCCCGCGAGGGCGGGACCAAAACCGCGTCCAGATCGTACGAGCCGGGCCTGTACCTTATCGGCGCGCTCAGCATCCACACGCCATCGGGCCGATCCCTCTCCCACTCGCCGAAATCCACCCCGACGAGACGGGACGGGAGCGACAGCGCTGGCGCCGACCATCTCCCCTCGTGGCGGAGCAGCAGCGGCCTGTCGTTTGCGATGAGGGGCGCAAACATCGCGACCAGCGCGAGCGCCACCACGAAGGCCAGGCAGACCACGGCGAGCCTGCTCTTTCTGAACTGGCGCCACACTATGGCAGGATATCTCTGCGAACGATCCCTCATGGCATTATCCAAAAAGCCCCTTCCCTCTTTCAGCTTTGAGCTTTCACCTCAGATCTGTCTCTTCCCGAACGTTATCCTCGGATCCACCACCGCGTACATGATGTCCGAGAGGAATATGCTCACCAGCGTGAGGAACGCGGAGATCGTGGCTATCGCCATGATGACCGGATAGTCGCGCGCCAGCACCGACTCGAAGCCCAGCCTGCCCATGCCCGGGATCGAGAATATCTGCTCTATTATCACGCTGCCGCCGAGCAGGGCGGGCAGGAGGGTCCCCATGAGCGTGAGCAGCGGGATCAGGGCGTTGCGCAACGCGTGGTGCACCGCGACCCTCCACTCCGGGAGCCCCTTGGCTCGCGCGGTCCTTATGTAGTCCTGGCGTATCACGTCGAGCATCGAGGCCCTGGTGAAGCGCGACATGAACGCGAACCCGCCGTATGTGAGGCACGCGACCGGAAGGACCAGGTGCCATGCCACGTTCATCGCCCAGCCGTGCCAGGGCAGCGCGTCCGCGCCCTGCGAGATTATGCCGGTGATCGGGAAGATGTTGAGATAGTCGCCGCCGGCCAGCAGCACGATTAGCATCATCGCCACCCAGAAGCTCGGGAGCGAGTAGAGGGCCATGAAGAGGACCGCCGAGGCTCGGTCCACCCAGCCGCGCGGGCGGAGCGCCGAGTAGGCGCCTATGGGGATCGAGATGAGATAGATGATGAGTATGGTGAGTATGTTGAGCGTGAGGGTGATCGGCAGCGCCTCCCCGATCTTCGCGATGACAGGCCTGTGGTCGCGATAGGAGTCGCCGAAGTCCAGCGTCGCTATCCTCTTGAGCCAGAGGAGGAACTGCACGTGGAGCGGCTTGTCCAGGCCGTACAGGGCGCGGGTCGATTCCACGATCTCGCGCGTCATCCCCTCCGACGCGAGCATCTCCGTGGCGGTCTGAGCCTTGAGCGAGGCCGGGTCGCCGGGCGCCAGATGCACCACCGCGAAGGTGATGAGGGCGATCCCGACCAGCGTGGGGATCATGAGGAGCAGTCTTTTGGCTATATATTTTAACATTTCCAAGTTGTGAGTCGTGAGTGGTGAGTTGTGAATTGGTACAATAACCAGTCACGAGTCACGAGTCACCAGTCACGGTTTTTTTACCACTGTATCAGTCTCTCCCACGGCTCGACAACCCACTCACGCGGGTCGAGGCCAAGCCTGTAGTCGACCACGTTCCCGAACCTCTTCGACACCGCCACGAGCGACGGGTTTATGAAGAGGAACGTGTAGGGCTGCTCCTCGTGCACGATGCGCTGGAACTCCCTGTACATCGCATCCCTCTTCGCCTCGTCGAACTCCCTGCGCGCCCTCTCGACTATCTCGTCGACCCTGGGGTCGGAGAAGCCGATGAAATTTGAGCCGCGGTCCCGCTGAGACGAGTGCCACAGCTGGTACGGGTCCTGCGTGATGGGCAGCGACCATGCGAGCTGCGTCGCCTCGAAGCTGCGCTCGGTGAGGAGCTTGAGCATGGTGGCCCACTCCAGCTGCCTTATGCTCATGTCGATGCCGACGCGGGCGAGGTCCTCCCTGAGGATGAGGGCGAGGCTCCTGGCGAAGCTGCTCCCCGCCGCGGCCAGCAGCGTGAAGCGAAACGGCAGGCCGTCCTTGTCGATTATGCCGTCGCCGTCGTGGTCCGCCCAGCCCGCCTCCGCGAGCAGCCTGCGCGCCGCAGCCGGGTCGTACGGCAGGGGCTCGATCGAGGGGTCGTACTGCGGCCCGAACTTGTAGAAGCCGCTCGCGACGATCTCGCCCTGGCCGAGGAGGATCTTCTCGAGGATCTGGGTGCGGTTGGTGAGCATGGTCATCGCGTGCCTGACCCGTCTGTCGGAGAAGAGCGGGTTCTGCGTGTTCCAGCCGATGTAGGAGTAGTTGGGCATCCAGTACCGGCGCTTGTCGAACCTGCGGAGGAACTTGTCGCCCCCCGTCTGCCTGGCCCACTGTATCGGCCTCAGCCCCTCGACGTCCGAGGCGCCCTTCTTGAGCATCTCGAACCTGATGTTCTGGTCCGGTATGATCTCGAAGGTGAAGCCTGAGAGGTCCGGCTTCTCGCCCCAGTACTCCTCGTTTCTGACGAGCTTTATGACCCTGCCGGTCTTCCACTCCTCGAAGCGGAACGGGCCGGTGCCGATCGGCATGCGGTTGGCGGGGTGCGAATTGAAATCTTGGCCGTCGTCGAAGACGTGCCGGGGGAGAATCGTCGCGCCGCCTATTATCTCCAGCGCCTTGAAGTAGGGCTCCGAGTAGACAACCCGCACCGCGTGATCGCCCAGCTTGTCTACCCTCTTGACGTCCCTGAAGTAGTTGCGCAGGCTCGCGGCGTCGACCTTGGGGTCCATTATCCTCTCGAACGTGTAGGCCACATCGTCCGCAGTGAACGGGGCGCCGTCGTGCCAGCGCACGCCCCTGCGCAGCCTGAACGTGTAGCTCAGATGGTCGGGGGATATCTCCCAGGACTCGGCGAGCCTGGGCTTGAGCTCGAGGGTCGCGTTGTCCCGGTCGAGCAGGGACTCGTAGACGTAGTTGTTGATCTCCCCGGATGTGGTGTCGGTGGCGAGAACCGGGTTGAGGGTGGGAGGGTCCGAGGGCAGGGACTGCGCGAGCCTCCCGGGCGGGCGGTCCATGACGCCGCTGCAGCCCGCAAAGAGGGCGCAGGCGAGGGCCGCTGCGATGGCTGGGCCTCTTCTCATCTTCTGTACCTGTGCGTCCTCGCCGCACGCGCGCGCGGAGGATCGAACGACGCCGGATCGATGCGCCCGCCCGTCTCCACCTCGCGGTAGCGGATGGAGAGCGACGAGTCGCGCGAGGGGAATCTGGCCTCTATGCTGTGCGGGAACTCCACCGCGCCCGCCCTGCGGTAGTCGGAGAACGATATTTCGTAGTCAACTCCCCCGTCGGAGGGCTTCTCGCAGCGCGAGACCCTGCCCCTCTCGCCATTCTCGAGCCAGCAGCGAAGGCCGCCCGAGGCGAAGATGAAGTGGCGGTCCCTCCCTGAGCCCGCCTCTTCGATGCCCTCGTCCGCGGCCACGGGCGGCGTGCCGGCGAGCAGGGAGATAAGGTGCGACGGCGAAAGCCCGAAAGAGGCCAGCCTGCTAATGCCGGCCTCGGTGGCCCGGCCCTCGTAGAGCTTGCGCTTGCCCGGGACGTAGAGCCACATCGTCTGCCCGTCGCTGCCGGCGCTCGCCCACACGTCCGCGAGCGAGTCGATGACGTCCACCCTGATCCTGTCCGGCCTCTCCACGACCACCGCGGCGTCGCTGTTTATTGTGCGCTCCGGCGAATCGATCCTGAGCCAGGCCAGCGCCTTGAGGCTGCCGGTGGCGGCCTCGAAATTCTTCAGCCTCCGCTCCAGCGCGGTCGAGGCCCTGCTTCGCCTCCCCTCTTCGTGCAGCGCGGTCCTCGGCGCCTCCCTCGCGCACGCGGTGAGCACAAGAACAAGCAATGCTGCAGAAGCTGCCAGTCGTCTCATCGGACCTTTCGGTTTGCGTGTCACGGCCTCTGCAAATCCCCCTCGAGATCTTCGATCCTCTGCCGCACCTTCTCGATCTCCTTCTCGTCGCGGCTCTTCTTCTTCTCCCCGAGTTCCAGCGATCGCCTGAAGAAGCCTAAGGCCTCCGCCCTTTTGCCCATGCCCAGCAGCACCTCGCCGATGTGATAGAGGACCGTGGGTTCGCCGGGGACCAGCCGGTTCGCCATGGTCAAGTATTTCATGGCGCTCTCGCTGTCGCCCATCTTGAAATAGACCCAGCCGAGGCTGTCCGCGATGTAGCCGTCGTCCGGCCGTATGAGCAGCGCCCTCTGCACATACTCGAGCGCCTCCTCCAGATTCTCGCCCCTCTCCGCGTACGAATAACCTATGTAGTTGAGGGCGCTGGCGTTCTGCGGGTTTATCCTCAGCACCTCCCGCATGGCGGCCAGCGCCGGCTCGCGCTGCTCAAGCCTCTCGTAGACAATCCCCTGCATGAAGGTGAGCCGCTCGTTCTTAGGTATCTCCTTCCTGCCGTGCTCCAGAGCCGCTGCGGCGCCGGCCAGATCGCCCTGTTCCTCGAGCAGCGCAGCGAGGAGCTCGTGGAACTCCGGCACCTTGGGCTTCGCGGCCGCCGCCTCGCGAATGGCCATGACGGCCTCGTCGCCGCGCTCCTGATCGCGGAGGATCTGGGCCATGTGCACCCGCGCGTCCCTGTAGTATGTGGAATTGGGCGGCACCTGCGCGAACCTGTCCAGGGCGCTCTCGTCCTGCTTCACGCTCTCGTGAAGCGTGCCCAGGTAGAACACTATCTTGTCGGCATCGGGGTTCCGGGCGAGTATCCGCTCGAACACCTCTATCGCCTCCCTGTGCCGCTTCATCTCGTAGTATATGAGAGCGATGCGAAGCTGCGTGGAGACGTCCTCCGGCTCTATGCGGGCGACCTCCTCGTACTTGTTCAGGGCCTTCGGCAGCTGCTTTTCTGCCAGATATATCTCGGCAACCGCGTGGTGCACGGTGATGTTGTTGGGGTCTATCTCGAGCGCCGAGCGGAATGCGGCGAGCGCGCGCTCCGGCTGCTTGAGGTGCTGGTAATATATCGAGCCCATGTAATAGTAGGCAATCGAGGAGTCGGGATTCACCCTGATGAGGCCCCTCATCGCCCCGATGGCCCTCGAGAACTCCTTCTCGGCGAGGTAGGCCCTGCACAGCTGCAGGTATGCCTCCTCGTTTTTCGGCTCGACGCGGATCACGGCGTTGAGCTCCCTTATCGCCTCGGGATACATATCCCTGGCCAAGTAGAGCTTGCCGAGGAAGAGGCGGGCCTCGGTGAGGCGTGGATCGAGCTCCAGCGCCTCGATGCAGGAGGAGATGGCCTGGGGGAGGAGCCCTTCAATGGCGTAGTTCTGGGCGAGGAGGAAGCGGTGATAGCCTATCTCAGGCTCCTCCTCGATGAGCTTTTTGAGCTCCGCGTTCGACCTCTTGCTCTCCTCGTTCAGGGAAAAGAGACTCGCCTTTATGAACTGGAGGTAGGGATCCTCCTTCTCCTTGCCCTCGAGCTTCACCGCCTTGCCACGGGCGCCCGGCGTTTTAACGGAAGCCCCCTCCTTGGCCGAGCACGCGGCCAGGCAAAGCAGCGCGACGATGAGAGCCAGACTCAGCGATCTCTTTTGCAGGACCAATCGACCCCCTGAAAAACCTAAAAATTTCAGGAGAATATAGCATCGGCGCCCGGGAATGCAAGGGGAGCGGGGCGCAAAAAGGCCCCTGCATCCGCAGGGGCGCAGGGGCCAAGACGCTCTCAGAAACTCTTGAATTGCCTCATGGAATCACGTTCATCGCCCTCTCGATCGCGTCGGTCGAGAACACTATCCATGTGGAGCCCGGCGCGTTGCCGGCGGTGGCGTAGCAGTAGTCGAGATCGACCCCAGCCTGCGCAAGCTGCTGCGCGGCGCGGAAGAGCGTGCCCGCCTCGTTCTGCGTCTCGAGGACTATCACATCGTGGTCCTCGGTCCTGAAACCCGCCTTCTCCAGGAACTTCTTCGCCGTGCCGTTGTCACCGGTGAGGATGTGGAACTGGGCGTCTGCCCCCATCCTGTACGCGCAGAGCGCGTTGACGTTCACGCGCGCCTCCGCGATCGGGGCGGTCACCCGCGCCAGAAGACCCGGCTTGTCGTTGCACTTCACGATCAGTTCGCTGGCCTTGAATATTCTGGTCATGCGCTCCTCCTTGTCCTTTGAACCTCGATGACTATCAACTATGCAAGGGCTCGACAAGGGCAAAATCCCGTGCGCCGTAAGAAATTCAAGCGGCGCGCACATCGACCGTTCCGTTGTTCGAGCTTCTGAGCGTGAGCAATATGACGGCGAAGGAGAGGGCACCCGCGCAGCCGAGGATCGCGGCGCTGGCGTAGAGCTTGAAGAGAAGGCTGCCGAGGGCAAAGCAGCTGCTGTAGATGCCCGCGGCGCCAACAAAGAACTGAAGCACGTTCTTTTTGAAATGGGGGTTCCACTCGATGCCCGGGTGTTTTTCGGCTATCGGCCTCCACCCGAACCGATACGGCTTCACCAGCTCGCAGAAGCGCCTTAGCCGCTCCTCATCCGCCGGCTTCGTGAGATATGTCACGGAGAGCCAGCACGCCGAGGAAAACGCGCAGACGAACAGGAACTGGTAGCCGAAGGCGAGCTCCGGATAGAAGCGGCGCAGGACGAACGTTTCCAGGAGAGAGCCCGCCAGCGAGCCGAAGAGCGCGGCGATCTCCGACCAAGCGTTGATCCTCCACCAGAACCAGCGGATCACCAGTATGAAGCCGTAACCCGCGGTTAGCTTGGAGAGCCAGTACCAGGCGGTCTTCACGTTCTCGAGATAGAAGGCGATCGCCACAGCGATGAGGAGCATGAGCACCGTGGCCACGCGCGAAGCGAAGACGTAGTGGCGATTGGAGGCGCCCTTGTGGAGGAATCGGCGGTAGATGTCGTTTATCATGTAGGCGGCGCCGACGTTGACGTGCGTGTCGATAGTGGACATGAACGCCGCGAGCATCGCCGCGAGGAAGATCCCCAGCACCCCTGCGGGCAAAAGCTTCACCATGAGCATCACGTAGCCCCGCTCGGCGGAGGCGCTAGGCAGCTCCGGGTAGACGACCAGCGAGACCAGGGCCACGAGTATCATGGGCCAGTAGTTGAGCCCAAGGTGCACGAGAGCGAAGAAGAAGGTGGCGAGCGATGCGTCCTTCGGCGTCCTGCTGGAGACGATGCGCTGCGTGACCGCCTCGGTGGGGTTGGACCACCACTTGAGCGTGATGAAGACGAGGAATATCGGGAAGAACGCGGACTCGAACCTCGGCACGAAGTGCAGCATGGAGTCGGCCTTGATCTCGCCGAAGCGGGCGGTGAGCCCGGCCACGAGCCCGTCCACGCCGCCGACGTATTTCATAGCGAACACCGCGAGGAGGATGGTGCCCGCAAGGCTGATCCAGAACTGTATGAAGTCGGTGGCCACGACACCCCACATGCCCGACGCGGCCGTGTAGATCAGCGTGAGCGCGAGCATGACCGCCAGGGCGATGAGCGGGTCCCAGCCGAACGCCTCCTTCACGAAGACCGAGACTGCCTTCATGACCCATCCCATGATGATGCAGTTGCTGAGGACCCCGAAGTATATCCCCTTGAAGAATCGCAGCGATGAGGCCACGTCGCCGCTGTAGCGCAGCTCCACGAGCTCGGCGGTGGTGATTATTCTCGAGCGCCGAAGCAGCGAGGCGAAGATGAATGCGCCGAGCACCCCGGTGCCGCCGAGTATGAACGACCACGCGAACCACACCCCCTGGATCCCGTGCGCAGCCACGAGGCCGGTGATGCCCAGGGGCGTGTCGATGGCGAAGGCCGATGCGACCATGGATACGCCGGCTAGCCACCACGGCAGCGAGCGGCCGCTCACGAAGAACTCGTCCACGCTCTTGCCGGCGCGCCTGGAGAAGGCGAGCCCGAGCCCCACCATGACGACCAGCATGATTATTATGATGACGAAATCGACGGTCTGCAGGTGCATCGGGCCCCCTCGCGAGAGTATTACTGCAAAGGGCGCGGCTAGGCAAGCCCGGGGGAGGAGGGACTCAGACGTTGAATCGGAAGGATATTATGTCGCCGTCCCGGACCACGTACTCCTTCCCTTCCAGCCTCTGCCTGCCCGCGGCCTTCGCGGACTGGAGGGCGGCCCCGCAGGCGATGAAGTCGTCGTAGGAGACGACCTCCGCCTTGATGAAGCCCCGCTCGAAGTCCTTGTGGATCGCGGCCGCGGCCCTGGGCGCGGTGGATCCCGCCGGGATGACCCATGCCTTTACCTCGTCCTCCCCCACGGTGAAGTAGCGGATGCGGCCCAGGAGCTCGAACGACGAGCGGATGACGCGCTCGAACGCCGGCTCCGCGATCCCCATGGGCTCGAGGAACGCGAGACGATCATGGGGAGGCAGCTCCGCTATCTCGGCCTCGAGCATGCAGTTGATGCCTATCACGTGCGCTGCGGCGACGTGTCGGTCGGCGAAGGCCTCTGCGAAGGAGGGGTTGTCGTCGCGCACGTTTATCACGACCAGCTCCGGCCTCAGCGTCCAGAATGCGAAGCCGCTGAGGGCCCTCTTGTCCTCGGCGGACATCTCCATGTCCCTGAGGGGCCTGCCCGCCTCGAGGTGCCCCTTCGCCCTGGGGAGGATCACCGCCTGCATCGCCTCCTCGGGCCTGATGGTATGTTTCTGAAGCCTGGCCAGCCGCTCGATCCTCCCCTCCACGACCACGAGGTCGGAGAATACGAGCTCGTCCGCGAGATTCTTGTAGCGCGCCACGACCTCTGAGACGTCCGATGCGGTGAAGGCGTCCACCACGTGCACGAAGGCGTCGGCGGTGACGAGGTTCTGCCTGATCGAGTCCCAGGGCTTCTCGCCCGCCGCATTGACGTCGATGAAGGGAACTCGCGCCGGAGAGACCTTGGCCGGCTTGAAGATCTCGACGAGGCGGTCGAAGCGCTCATCGGGCACCGAGGCGACCCCGCGCACACAGCTCTCCCCGTAGATCTCGCTGCTTTGCACTCCCGTCATGATCTCGAAGAGAGTGCTCTTGCCCGACTGCACGAGCCCTATGATCCCTATCTCCATGGAAGCCCCCGCGAAAGGAGCGCTCCATAGCAGCAAGGACCGGCCGTATCAATTGAAAATGGCGGCCCATGCATTGTCTTGCACAGCTCCTTCCGATTCATATAGTGTGGCCCCGGGTGATCCTATGTCCTTCCTGGCGCGGCTGAAGATGATGGCGGGCAAAAGGGCGAGGCTCGGGCTTGCGCTGGGCTCCGGGGGTGCGCGCGGCTTCGCCCACATCGGCGTGCTCAAGGTGCTGGAGGAGGAGAAAATCCCGGTGCACTGCATCGCGGGCTGCTCCGCCGGCGCCATCATCGGCGGGCTTTACTCCGGCGGCGCCTCTGTCCTGGCGCTGGAGGATCTTGCGGCGAGCTTCTCCCTGAAAGAGGTGGCGAAGCTCCTGCTCCCCTCGTTCAACCGGGGCGGCCTGATAGACGGCGGAAGGGTGAAGAGGCTGCTTTCTCCCTACACCGCAGGCAGGTCGATCGAGTCCCTCTCCCCCCGCTTCGCCTGCGTATCGACCGACCTCTACTCGGGCGAGCGGATCGTCTTCAAGGAAGGCGACCTCCTGGAGAGCATCAGGGCCTCCATATCGATACCGGGCCTCTTCACGCCGGCGATATGCGGAGACCGAATCCTCGTGGACGGAGGCGTCGCGGACCCGCTCCCGATCGGGCTGGCTTACGAATTGGGCGCCGACTTCGTCATCGCCGTGAGGGTCAACCGCCAGGTCGAACACAGGCATCCCCTGCCGAGGGACGGCGGCGGCAACTGCACGGCCGACGGCAGCTCGGAGCTCAGAATCGAGAAACAGCTCGGCGAGATAGAGGACGACGCAGGGGAGGACTGGCTGCGCAACTCCCTGAGAAAGATCGTCACGACCTATGAGAAGGCCCGCGACAACAGGAGGCTCACACCTCCGATCCTGGAGATCATACTCTCCACCATCTCGATATACGAGCGCAGGCTCTCTGAGCTGAGCATAAGGGATGCGAAGGACATAATAGTGGTCGAGCCGGCGCTCGCCGGCATCGAGATACTGGACCTCCACAAAGGGGTGCAGGCGATAGCCGCAGGCGAGGCGGCGATGCGCTCGCGCCTCGGCGACGTCGGCCGGGCGCTTGGTTAAGACGTCAATACGATGAACGCAAGCATGCTGAGCATGGCGAGCAGAAAACCGACCGTCGCTATGATCCTGTGACGCCTCTTCATGCGCACCTCTCGGCCGACATGACTACGAAAGAGCCGTATTTGCGCAGGATGTCGGGGATCATGCGAAGGTGATTCATGGTGCGGCGCGCGACCGACCTCCCGTAGCGCCTCTCGACTTCGGCAGCGCGCCCCTCGTAGACCGCCAGCGAATGCTCCCAGGTCTTCATCGTATGTTCCATTATGTCCTCGCAGCGGTCGATCCTGAAGCCGTTTGCGCGGAATATGCCGGGCCAGTCGGTCATGAGCTCTTCGCCGTCGTGGTAGAGGATGGTGCGCATGGCGCGCTCCTCCTCGCGCGAGGGGCGGCCGGTGAAGACGAGGTCCGAGAAGCCCAGCCTCGCGCCGGGCCTGAGCACCCGGTGCGCCTCTTTCGCCAGCCTGCGCTTCTGCGCGGCGGTCACGCAGATGTCGCCGGCAACCTCGAGGCAGAGCGCGGCATCGAAAGTCCCGTCGGCAAAAGGCAGCCCCAGCGCGTTGCCCTCCATCACGCGGATGCGCTC
>JAFGMW010000101.1 GCA_016927275.1 Pseudomonadota bacterium | reverse complement strand
TCCAATTATCGAATAATCGAACGCGATGTTTTTGTTTGGTTATTGGAATTTCGGTTATTGGAATTTATTTGGAGTCTGGTGCTTGGGCTTTGGAATTTTATTTGTGGGGGGCCCCGATCCGACGCCACCCGAAGCCCCTAAAGAATGCCTCTCAGTGGGACCGCTGCGCGTTGTGGAAAAACAAAAAAGCCCCGCGGGTGGGGAGCCTGTTGTGCACCTAAATGCCCCGAACCGGCACCCGGAGATTTGGTTTTGACTTCGCCCACTTATACGATATTAATGGTGCCTCAAAAGGGGCGCTCGGGGAGATGAAAAAGCCGGAAACAGAGATACCAAGTCCGATAGGGCCCATGACCGAGGGGGAGATGCCCGAGGCGCCGGTGTCGCTGGCGACCATGGAGCACCGAAACACCGGCCTCGGCCGGACCTCAAGGCCCGCCTTCGTCGAGGCGTTCCCAGCCTGCCAGGGCGCATGCCCGGTCGGAAGCGACATAGAGGCGTGGATCAGGCTGCTCGAATTGGGAAGGCCCGCCGAGGCCTACGAGGCGGCGACGCTCGAGAACCCGTTCCCGTCGATCACCGGAAGGATCTGCACCCAACCGTGCACAGAGGCCTGCAACCGCAGGCACCTGGGCGGGGCCGTGAACATAAGGTCCATCGAGCGGGCGGTCGGCGACTCGCTGCAGGGGAGACTGCCTTTGGCTGAGCCCTTCCTCAAGAAGTCGGGAAGGAGGGTGGCGGTGGTGGGCGCAGGGCCGTCCGGGCTCTCGTGCGCCTACTTCCTCTCGAGGCTCGGTCACGATGTCGTGATATTCGAGTCCTCCGAGCGCGCGGGCGGCGCCCTCCGCTACGGCGTGCCCCCGTTCAGGCTCCCCAAGGAAGTGCTCGACCGTGAGGTCGCCAGGCTCGCGGCGATGGGCATAGAGATAAAGACCTCGAGCCCCGTGCCCGACGCCACCCACATGCAGTCGCTGAGGCAGGAGTTCAACGCGGTCTACATATCCATAGGCGCTCAGCGCGAGAAGGGTCTTGGCCTCGGCGAGGAGCACATCCGCGGCGTGGTGCAGGGGCCGGCGTTTCTCAGGGAGGCCTCGCTCGGCCGGCCGCCGACGCCGGGCAGGAGGGTCGTGGTGGTCGGGGGCTGCAACACGGCGATAGACTCGGCGCGGGTGGCGGCCAGGGGCGGCGCGGAGGTGACGGTGATATTCCCCGGCCCGCGCGAAGCCATGAGCGCCTTCCCCTCCCTCGTCGAAGCGGCGATGGAGGAAGGGGTGAGGGTCGAGACAATGACCGAGCCCGTGAAGATCCTCACCGCAGGCGGCCGTGCGAGCGCAGTGGCGTGCCGGAGGCTGGCCATGGCAGAGGCCGACGAGGAGGGCCGAAGGCGGACGATCCACGTGGAGGGCTCGGAGCAGGAGTTCGATGCGGATACGGTCATCGCGGCGCCCGGGGAGAGGATCGAGACCTCGGTGATCCCCTCATCGCTCCATGTGGAGGGAGGCGCCATAAGGGTCGACGAGACCGGCCGCACCGAGTGGCACAACGTCTTCGCAGGCGGCGACTTCACCGCAGGCGCGCACACCCTCGTTCACTCGATAGCGGCCGGCAAGCGGGCCGCGGTCTCGATCGACTGCCTGCTCCGCGGCGAGGGGGCGCAGCAGGTGATCGAGGGGCTGTGCATCGGCGGGGAGGGCCCCCTGCTCTTCTCCCGATACGTCGAGATGCGCACCGGGTCCCATCCGTCGAGAAAGACGATCGAGGCGGCGCAGCGCAGGGACAGGGTGGTGGAATTTGGCGACCTCAACTGCGCCTACTTCGGGGAGTCGGCCCCCAGCCCGGCCCCGCGCAGGGGGGCTTCGGAGAGGCTCTCTCAGGAGCCCTTCTCCGAGATAGAGGGGCCGCTCGCCGGCGAGGCCCTCGCCTCGGAGCTCTCCCGCTGCTTCCACTGCGGCCGCTGCACGGAGTGCGGCAACTGCTACATATACTGCCCGGACCTCTCGATATCCAGGACAGACGACGGCTACGATCTCGATCTCTATCACTGCAAGGGGTGCGGCGTGTGCAGCGCCGAGTGCCCGCGCTCCGCCATCGAGATGGAGCGCGAGGAGGCTGGCGAACAAAATGGGTGACGCGATTCACACGGACGCGGACGGCGCTATAGCCCTCGCCGCGAAGACAGCGGCGGCGCAGGTGATCGCCTGCGCCCGTGGCCCCGGGCAGCAAAGGCTCGCCGCGACGGTCGCCTCCCTGTTCTCGGGGAGCGGCGGGGTCCGCCTCATCGAGGCGGAGTCGGGCCGCTCCGCGATGGCAGCGGCCGCGGCGGCGGCGAGCGCCGGCGCCAGGGTCATGGCGGCCGCGTCGGGATCCGAGCTGGCGGGCGCCCAGGACCTGCTCTTCTGGACCGCTGCCGCGCGGCTCCCGGTGCTGCTCGCGACCGCATCGGCCGCGCTGGGGATCGGGGAGGGGCCCGACTCCACGGGGGCGGCGGCGCAGAGGGACGCGGGCTGGATCACGATCCTCTGCGGGACATGCCAGGAGATCGTCGACTCGACGATCGTGGCCTGCCGAGTGGCGGAGGAGGCGAAGCTGCCCGCCATGCTCTGCTACGATCCGGGATCGGACCGGCCCGGGGAGATATCGGCGCCCGGCGAGAGGGAGGTGAAGAGGTTCATCGGCCAGAGGCGCGCGGAGTTCGCGATCTGCTCCGACGAGCCTCGCTCGTTCTACATGAGGCTCGACCCCGACTATCACGCCGAGTTCCAGCTCAAGCTCGCGAAGGCGCGCGAGGCCTCCGCCAGGGCCTACTCCGAAGCGGCGCGCGATTTCTCGAAGGCGTTCGGCCGCAATATGGGCGCGACGGAGGAGCACGGCCCGAGGGAGGCCGACACGATCGTCGTGGCCGCCGGCACCGTCGCAGGGGTCGCGGGGCAGGCGATAGAAGAGATCGGCGCCCGGGGCGGCGGCGCAAGGCTCGTGAAGATCCGGTTGATCAGGCCGTTCCCGACAGCCGAGATAAGGCGCATCGTCGCCGAGGCGTGCGGGGGCAAGGGGGTCTCCGGGCTTCTGGTCGTGGACCAGGCCCCCGGCGGCGACGGCGGCGGCCCGCTGGCGGTGGAGGTAAAGTCGGCCCTGGAAGGGGTAGCCGGTGCGCCGCCGGTCACGGCGGCCTACGCCGGGCTCGGCGGCCGCGCGGTGCTCCCGCAGGAGATCGCACTCGCATGCTCGCGCGCGAGGGAGGCCGACCGGGGATCGGGACCGATCTGGATAGGGGCGAGGGAATAGATGACCGCGGATCCGAAGACAACGGCACAGGGCAACTCCCGCCAGGGCTACGACCTGAGGGAGCTCATGACGCCGGGGCACGAGGCCTGCCCAGGGTGCGGCGCCGCCATGGCGCTGCGCCTGGCGCTCAAGGCGCTGGGGCCCGACTGCGCTCTGGTCGTCCCGCGATCGTGCGTCGCCTCGTCGCTCGGCCCGTTTCCCTTCTCCGCGGTCAGGCTCCCCCTGCTCCACGTCCCCGCCGGCACCGCGGCCGCCTCCGCCTCGGGGCTCAGGGCCGCGCTCGACCTCTCCGGCAGGGAAGCGGTGAAGGTGGTCGCGTGGGGCGACAGGGACGACGCGTTCGGGCCGGGGCTGGCCCACCTGATGACGGCGGCCGGCAGAAACGAGCGGATCATCTACGTCTGCTGCGACACCAAGAGGCCCGGCGAAGGAAACGCGCGGCCCCCTGTCGACGCGATCTCGGCCCTCAGGGGCGGCGCCATACCGTATTTCGCGACGACCACCCCGGCGCTCCCGCTCGACCTGGACTCCAAATTCAAGACCGCGGCATCGGCGGACGGGTTCTGCTTCCTGCACCTGCTCGCCGCCTGCCCCCCCGAGTGGGGCATCGATCCGTCGGGGTCGGTCCGGGCAATGCGCGAGGCCGCTCTGTCGGGCCGGTTCCCCCTCTCGGAGGCGCCCGGCACGACCTCGCCCCATGATGGAGGAAGATGACATGACAAGATACCCCAGGGAATTTCTGCTGGCGATACCCAAGAGCGATCTGCACCTGCACCTCGACGGCAGCATGAGGCTCTCCACGCTGATCGAGCTTGCGAGGCAGCAGAAGATCTCGCTGCCCGCCGACACCGAAGAGGGGCTCAAAAAGGCGGTCTTCAAGGAGCGATACCGCGACCTGGTCGAGTACCTCCGGGGATTCCAGTACACGACCGCGGTCATGCAGACCCCCGAGGCGCTGGAGCGCGTGGCATACGAGCTGTGCCTGGACAGCTTCTCCGAGGGGGTGCGCTACATCGAGGTCCGCTTCGCACCGCAGCTGCACTCGAACGCCTCCATGACCGTGGACGACGTCCTCGTGAGCGTGGACAGGGGGCTGCGCCGCGCGGAGGCAAAGATCAACGCCGGGCCCGATATAAAATCGGGGGACGAGCCGAAGTTTCACTACGGAATAATAGGCTGCGCCATGCGCATGTTCGACGAGCAGTCGGCGACCTACTACCGCAGGCTCAGGGAGATACACCCCTACATGCCCGAGGACGACATGCAGGCGCTGGCCTCGATCGAGCTGGTGAGGTCGCTCGTGCACGCGAGGAACGAGCTCGGCGTGCCGATCGCCGGCTTCGACCTCGCGGGGGCGGAGCACGGCTACCCGGCGGAGAAGCACAGGCAGGCCTACGACCTGGCGCACAAGCACTTCATCAAGAAGACGGTGCATGCGGGCGAGGCCTACGGGCCCGCATCGATCTTCCAGGCGATCACCGACTGCCACGCGGACCGAATAGGCCACGGCACGCATCTGTTCGACACCTCGCTGGTGGACCTCCCCACGAAGGAGGAGCGCGAGACCTACGTCAAGGAGCTGTGGGAGTACATAGCGGACCGCAGGATCACCATAGAGGTCTGCCTCACCTCCAACCTGCAGACCATGCCGCACATAAAGGGGATCGGGGGCCACCCGCTCAAGGAGATGCTGGCCAGGCGGATGTCGGTAACCTTCTGCACCGACAACCGCCTCATCTCGAACACCACCGTCACCAAGGAGATCGAGCTGGCGGTCACGAACTTCGAGATTGCGCCCAAGGCGCTCAAGGACCTGATCGTCTACGGATTCAAGCGGAGCTTCTACCCGGCGGACTACAGGGCGAAGCGCTCCTACGTGCGCAGCGTCATCGACTACTACGAAAAGCTCGAAAAGGCCTTACTCTGAGCCCTGACCTTTCCCCTTTGAGCTCCTTTTGATCTCCTCCTTGACGAGCGCCTGCAGGTACCTGCGGTCGTGCCAATGCCTGAGCTTTCTGCCGTTGAGGTATAGCGCCGGGGTGCCCTCCACGTAGATCCTCTGTGCGGCCTTTATCTGGCTCTTCACGAATTCGTCGACCTCGGGCGATCCGACGCACTCAAGAAACTTCTCCATGTCGTATCCGCGCCCCTTCGCCGCAGCGATGATCTTCCCCTCGGTCAGCTGAGCCTGCTCCCGGAAGAGGTCGTCGTGGTATCCCCAGAAGTCCCCCAGCCTGTCGGCGCACACGGCCGCCCTCGCGGCGAAGCAGGCGTGCCGATGCATCGGCCTGTCGAGCTCGTCGTTGCAGCTCGAGTCGAGCGGATAGTGGACGAAGTAGTATCTGATGTCCTTCCTGAACTCCTGCAGCGCGGGCTTGACGTTGAAGGCCGAGAGCCTGCAGAAGGGGCACTCGAACTCGCTGAACTCGACTATCGTCACCTTCGCGCCGGGATCCCCCCACACCGACCAGCGCGTGTCGATCTCGATGTCGGAAAGCGACTGCATGTAGAAGGCCCTCACCTTGTCCTCGAGGCTCGCCGCGCCCCCCGCGGACCTGTCCTTCGCCTGTATCTGGGATATCGCGGCCCAGCCGATCAGAAAGAAGATGCCGGCAGCGGCCGCCTGTTTGAAGATCGCCGGCTTGAAGCCCAGGTTGGAGCGCCTGCCGAAGACGGCCAGCGCATAGTCCCTCACGAACCTCGGGGCCCCTCCGAGCGGGACGCCCATGGCCACGAAGAGGAACACGAACAGGAGCATGTTGGCCAGATACATGGCCGTGCACTCTATGCAGAGGACCGCCAGGACCACGAACGCTATGTAGGCGAGGAAGATGCTGTACAGGATCCCGCCGCAGGCCATGAACCATGCCGCGGCGACGCTCGCCCTGCGCTCCTTCTTCGAGAGCGCGGCGTAGAGCGCGAACGCCGCTATGGCCGCGTAGAAGCAGACGCCCCACCATGCGATCGGAACCCCGAGGAATTCCGCGTAGGAGCTTGCGTTGACCGTGTCGCAGTTGATCGTCTCGCTGATCGCGCAGTAGCTCCCCCTCTCCAGCCCCTCGCGCGAGATGCGCATGTGCTGCGAGGTCGATATGCCGGCGACCGCGGCCCCGAACGCGCACGCGGCCAGCGCCACCCACAATGCCCATCTTCTCATCCGATCCCCCCGGCCCAGCAGAGCCAGACTCACCTGCCGAAACCCTGCGAGAGCTTCTCGAAACTTACCCCCTTGAGGTAGTCCATGGCGTCGCACTGCATCTTGCGCCAGACGTGCGTGACAGGGCACCTCTGCTTCTCCTCGCACCCGCTCTTCGACCTGAGGCAGAGGTTGAACGCCACCTCGTCCTCGATCGCGATGATCACGTCGTACATGGATATGCGGGATGCGGGCCTGGCAAGCCTGTAGCCGCCCTTGGGGCCCGGAAGCGACTCGACGAGCCGCGAGCGGACGAGCTTGGGCAGGATCAGCGCGAGGAAGTTGACCGGTATCCTGAACTCTTTGGCTATCTTCCTCTTGGAGAGTATCTCCCGGTCGTGGGCGGACAGCACCACCATGGCCCTCACGCCGTAGTCAAGCTCCCTCGATACCTGCATTCCCCCTCCCGTGACCGCCGCGCATCACCAGTCGATGAAGCTGCGCAGCCTCTTGGCCCTGCTCGGGTGCCTGAGCTTGCGCAGCGCCTTGGCCTCTATCTGCCTGATCCTCTCGCGGGTGACCGAGAAATCGCGGCCGACCTCCTCGAGCGTGTGGTCCGATTTCTCGCCGATGCCGAAGCGCATCCTGAGGACCTTCTCCTCCCTCGGCGTGAGGCTGGCCAGAACCTGCCTCGTCTGGTCGGAGAGGCTCAGATTCACCACCGAGTCGGTGGGCGACACGACCGACTTGTCCTCGATGAAGTCGCCGAGATGGCTGTCCTCCTCCTCGCCGATCGGCGTCTCGAGCGATATCGGCTCCTTGGCGATCTTGAGGACCTTGCGCACCTTCTCTATCGGCAGCTCCATCTTGAGTGCTATCTCCTCGGGCAGCGGCTCGCGGCCGAGCTCCTGGACGAGATAGCGGGATGTGCGGACGAGCTTGTTTATGGTCTCGATCATGTGCACCGGTATGCGGATGGTGCGCGCCTGGTCCGCTATGGCGCGCGTGATAGCCTGCCTGATCCACCACGTCGCGTAGGTCGAGAACTTGTAGCCGCGGCGGTACTCGAACTTGTCGACCGCCTTCATGAGGCCGATGTTGCC
>JAFGMW010000100.1 GCA_016927275.1 Pseudomonadota bacterium | reverse complement strand
TTATATATCAAGCAAGCGCCGTGCCATAGGGTTTAGAAAAAACATATTATAAAACAGCGTCTTGAGGCAAGAGGGGATTCTCGCTTTGAGAGGATCGTCAAAATGCCGACAGGCGATTGCCCGCTGATCGTTGCGCTGAGCGCTTCTGCCGGCACAAGCCCGCAGCGGTTGCAATTTTGGCAAAGCTGGTGCAGCCTCTCGCGCCGCTTGCCTTCGTGCATCGCGGCCCCCATATCCTGGGGCGGAGAGGCCGAAGCGGCGCTGCCTATGATAAAGCGGGACTACTACGAGGTGCTGGGGATCGATCGCTCTGCCGGGGCGCCCGACATAAAAAAGGCGTACCGGAAGATCGCGCTCGAGTACCATCCTGACCGCAATCCGGACCCTCAGGCCGAGGAGAGGTTCAAGGAGGCCTCCGAGGCGTACGAGGTCCTCTCGGACGATCGGCGCAGGGAGATCTACGACGCCTACGGCCATCAGGGCCTTCAGGGCGCCGGCTTCCACGGATTCACCGACATCGGCGACATCTTCGGCTCCATGGGCGACATATTCGAGGAGTTCTTCGGTTCCATGTCCGGCTTCGGCTTCGGCGGGAGGTCGGGGGCGAGGCGCAGCGCCCGCCCCGGCGGGGACCTGAGGTACGACCTCACGATCAGCTTCATGGAGGCTGCGAAGGGCGTGGAGAGGGAGATATCGGTCTCGCGCATCGTGCGCTGCGAGGCTTGCGGAGGGAGCGGGCAGTCGCCGGGCACAGGCGTCGAGAGGTGCCGCGCCTGCGGCGGCAGCGGCACCGTCACCCAGCGCCAGGGATTCTTCGTAATACAGACGATCTGCCCGCAGTGCAGGGGTGAGGGCGCGAGGATAGAGAAGCCGTGCGCCGAATGCAGCGGCGAGGGAGTGAAGCCGAGCCGGGAGAAGATAAAGGTCAAGATCCCGCCGGGCGTCGAGAACGGCATGCAGCTGGTGCTGCGCGGCAAGGGGCACGAGGGGAACCGCGGCGGGGGATCGGGAGACCTCTACGTCTTCATAAGCGTCACCCCTCACGAGCTGTTCGAGCGGGCGGGGGACGACATCGTCGTCACGGTCCCGATCTCATTCCCGCAGGCTGCGCTCGGCGACACGATCGCGATCCGGACGCTCGACGGCGAGGAGAGCGTGAAGGTCCGTCCGGGGACCGAGACCGGGGGCGAGGCCCGCGTGAGGGGCGCAGGGTTCCCGGTGCTCAACGCGGGCGGCAGGAGGGGTGACCTCGTGGTCCGGTTCGTCGTCAAGACCCCGAGGGATCTCACGAAGAGGCAGAAGGAGCTCCTCCGGCAGCTGATGGAGGAGGAGTAGCTTTGCGTTGCATTTCCCGCCCCGATCGTCTAACAGGCAAGGCCATGCCGATGGACATCGCCATAAAGTACACGAGGCTTCAGAACCGGCTCACCCACTTCTACCAGCACTGGATGCCCGCCGATCCGCTGGCCCTGGTGGTGTACGTCCACGGGCTCGGCGACCACATCGGCCGCTACTCGAGGCTCGTCACCTCCCTCACATCGGCCAATCTCGCGGTGGCCCTCTACGACCAGCGCGGCCACGGCCGCAGCGACGGCAGGCGAGGGCACGTGGAGGGATTCGGCAACTGGGTCGAGGACCTGGCCGCATTCGTGCAGTTCTCCGCCGAGAGACAGAGGCCGGAAATCCCGGTCTTCATCGTGGGCCAGAGCCTCGGCGCGCTCGTGGCGATAAACTACGTGCTCACGCACGCCACCCGCGTGGCGGGCCTGGTCACGATCTCGGCCGCCCTGCATCCGACCGTCACGATACCGCGCTGGAAGAGGGGGCTGGCGACGAGGCTCAAGCCGATCGCTCCGTGGATGTCGATCGACAGCGGCGTGAGGATACCCGACCTCACGAGCGTGGTCCCCGAGGTCGAGGCGCTATCCTCCGACCCGCTCTTCCACACCAGGCTCTCGATATCGGCCGGCCTGGAGATAGAGCGCAACGTCGGCCTCATCGGGGGGATGCCGCACAGGATCCACGAGCCGCTGCTCATGCTCGCCGGCACAGCCGACCGGATCTGCGACCCGCAGGCAAGCTCCTGGTTCACCGCGAGGGCCTCCTCCATAGACAAGGGGTGCAAGGTGTACGAGGGGATGCGCCACGATCTCCTGCACGACCACGGCTGGGAGGAGGCGCTCCTCGATATCCGGGATTGGATCGCGGAGAGGGCGGGCATGATAGCCGCCCACGGCGGGCAGTATCATCTGGGCGGGAGGATAGAGGTATGGCAAAACGTCTCGCATGGGCAGCGATAGCGCTGATGGTCGCCGCTGCCCCGCTCGCGTCCCACGCAGGGTACAACCGGGAGCTGAAAAAGCAGACCAGGAGCGGCAGGATCTACCACCCCAACACGTGGGACGCTGAGATCATCTGGCGCGCCACGTTCTTCGACGACGCGTTCCGCGAGGAGTTCAAGAAGCGTCACCAGAAGATAAAGCACCTCAACGAGATCGGCGCCGAGCGGTTCGAGATGGAGCAGGCCAACAGGCACCTGAACGGCTGGGACTTCTTCGTCGCTATCTACACCAAGGACGAGTACAAGAATTTCTCTCACTACGAGGACACCTTCTGGCACATCGAGCTCAGGCCCGCGGGGGGCGAGGCGGTGAAGCCGATCCTCGTCGAGAAGCTGCCCATCACCCCGTACGAGAAGAGGATGTTCCCGTACATCGACAGGTGGTCGCAAGGCTACCGCGTCACCTTCCCCAAGGTCGACCTCGGCGGCGAGTTCGATCTCACCATCAAGAGCGTGGTCGGAAGCTCCACGCTTGAGTGGAATATGCGCTGAGCTATCTCCCCGCGAACGATCGCCTGAGGACCGTGTCCTTCATGAACCTCCGCGCTTTGCCGGGATGGTCGATGTTGCAGTGGAGGCCGCGGCTCTCTTTCCGGCTCCGCGCCGATCTGATGATGAGCTCCGCCACGACGGCGATGTTGCGGAGCTCGACGAGGTTGGACGTGACCGTGAAGTTCCAGTAGTACTCGTCGATCTCCCTCTTGAGGAGCCCGATCCTGCTGTGCGCCCGCGCGAGCCTCTTGTCCGAGCGCACTATCCCAACGTAGTTCCACATCGTGCGGCGGATCTCGTCCCAGTTCTGGGTGATCACCACCTCCTCGTCCGAGTCGGTGGCGCCTCCCGGGTCCCACGGCCTGACCCTGGGCATGCGGGCGCGCGACGAGGAGGTGCGGGCCATGGCCGCCTTTGCCGCGCGGGTCGAGAGCACGACCGCCTCGAGCAGCGAGTTCGAGGCGAGGCGGTTGGCGCCGTGCAGCCCGGTGCAGGCGCTCTCGCCGCAGACGACGAGCCCCTCAACGTTCGTCCGCCCCTCTATGTCGCACATCACCCCGCCGCAGAGGTAGTGGGCGGCCGGCACCACCGGTATCGGCTCCTTCGTCATGTCGATGCCGAAGCCCGCGCAGGTCTCGAGGATGTTGGGGAAGCGCTGCCTCAGGTAGTCGGCGCCCAGGTGGCGCGCGTCCAGCAGCACGTGCTCGTCCCCCGAGCGCTTGAGCTCCGCGTCTATCGCCCTGGCGACGATGTCGCGCGTGGCGAGGTCCCCGCGCTCGTCGTAT
>JAFGMW010000099.1 GCA_016927275.1 Pseudomonadota bacterium | reverse complement strand
CGATCACCCGCGTCCCCCCATGATGGACGCTTATCGGCCGACGGAGAGGAAAGTTGCGCAAAAAAGGGCCCTGCGGTCACCCGCAGGACCCCCCGAGTCCCGTAGTTCCCGTTCCCGCCGTCCGCTATATCTCCTCGACCTCGCCCTCGTGGCCGAAGGCGTCCTTGCGGGAGAGCCTGATCTTGCCGCTCTCAGGGTCGATCTCCAGCACCTTGACCACCACCTCGTCGCCCATCTTGAGCACGTCGGAGACCTGCTTGATGCGGTTCTTCTCTATCTGCGAGATGTGGAGCAGGCCGTCGACCTTCGGGAATATCTCCACGAAGGCGCCGAAGTCGGCTATGCGCACCACCTTGCCCCGATAGTACTTGCCCACCTCCGGCATGGCGGTGCAGCGCTTGACCAGCTTGATCGCCATGTCCCCCGAGGCCTGGTCGATCGCGCCGATCACCACCGTGCCGTCGTCGTTGATGTCGATGGTGGCGCCGGTCTCCTCGATGATCTTGCGGACGTTCTTGCCGCCCGGGCCTATCAGGTCGCCGATGCGGTCGATCGGTATCTTGATGACCGTGAGCTTCGGCGCATAGGGAGAGAGCTCCTTGCGGGGCTTGGCGATCGCCCTCTCCATGGTGTCGAGTATGGACAGCCTCGCGTCGCGCGCCTGGCGCAGCGCCTTCTGGAATATCTCCCGCGTGATCCCGCCGATCTTGATGTCCATCTGCAGCGCGGTGACTCCCTCCCTGGTGCCGCAGACCTTGAAGTCCATGTCGCCGAGGTGGTCCTCGTCGCCGAGTATGTCGGTGAGGACCGCGGTCTGCGAGTCCTCCTTTATGAGCCCCATCGCGACCCCCGCCACCGGCGCCCTGATGGGGACGCCCGCGTCCATGAGGGCGAGCACCGAGCCGCACACGGTCGCCATCGAGGAGCTGCCGTTGGACTCGAGTATCTCGGAGACGACCCTTATCGTGTAGGGGAACTCCTCCTCGCCGGGCAGCACGCGCCTGATGGCCCTCTCGGCCAGCGTGCCGTGGCCGATCTCGCGGCGGCTCGGCCCCCTGAGGAACTTGACCTCGCCCACGCAGAACGGCGGGAAGTTGTAGTGCAGCAGGAATTTCTCGTAGTACTCGGCGGTTATGTTCTCTATGAGCTGCTGGTCCTCCTTGGTGCCGAGTGTCACCGTGGCCAGCGCCTGAGTCTCGCCGCGGGTGAACAGGGCGGACCCGTGGGTGCGGGGAAGGAACGAGACGTCGCAGGCGATCGGCCTGACGTCGGTCAGCCCCCTGCCGTCTATCCTCCTGCCGTCTGCGAGGATCATGCTGCGGACGAAATCCTTCTTCAGGTCGGAGAAGATCTCCTTGACCTGACCGGAGAGCCCGGTCTCGTCGTCCTCGGGCACCAGCTTCTCGACGAGATCCTTCTTGAGCTCGTCGAGCGCCGCGTAGCGCTCCATCTTGGTGGGGATGGTGACCGCCCGCGCGAGCCTGTCGCCGGTCTCGGCCTCGACCCTCTTTTTGAGCTCCGAGGTGTCCTCCAGCGCCGGGTCGGCCCACTTCTCCCTGCCCGCCTGCTTCTGCAGATCCAGCTGCGCGTCGATGGCCGGCTGCATCTGACTGTGCGCGAACATGAGCGCCTCCACCATGTCGTCCTCGGAGACCATCCCGGCGCCGCCCTCGACCATGACTATCGCGTCGCGCGTGCCGGCGACGATCACGTCGATGTCGCTCCTGCCGCGCTCGGCCTCCCTCGGATTGCACACGAACCTGCCGTCCACGCGTCCCACCCTGACGCACGCCACCGGGCCCTTGAACGGGTACGGCGAGAGGGTCAGCGCGGCCGACGCGCCGATCACGCCGAGCGTGTCCGGGTCGTGGTCGTTGTCGGACGACAGCACGGTGGCGATCACCTGCGTCTCGTTGAAGAACCCCTTCGGGAAGAGCGGCCTTATCGGCCTGTCTATCAGACGGCTGGTGAGGGTCTCCCTGGCGGTCGGCCTCCCCTCGCGCTTGAAGAACCCGCCGGGGATCTTTCCTGCGGCGAAGGTCTTCTCTATGTAGTCCACCGACAGCGGAAGAAAATCTTTCCTGTCGGAGGCCTCCGGCCTCGCCTGCGCCGTCACCAGGACGACGGAATCGCCGTAGCGGACCACCACGGAGCCGCCGGCCTGCTTGGCTATCCGGCCGGTCTCGATGATCATCTCCCGTCCGCCTACCTCCGCTTTGCTCTTCTTAGGCATTTCTCTCTCCTTGGGCGCGATGGTCGCCCGGCGCGTGCCGAAATGGCCCGCCGTGCGTGCTCCGCCTTTCATCGTTGAAACTGCGGCTGCCGTCTGTGCCTGACAGGGGGACGAAGGAAGGGCTCCACTGATAACTTGCGAAAACGCCCGCCATCGGGGCGAGCGTTTATGGAAATTATCAGCGCACTCTCCTTCGGCCGCGGGACCGGGCTACTTCCTTATGCCCAGCTCCTTTATCAGCGCCTTGTAGCCGTCCTCATCGGTCTTCTTGAGGTAGCTCAGCAGCTTGCGCCTTCGGCCGACCATCTTGAGCAGGCCGCGGCGGCTTGAATGATCCTTTGCGTGCGTGTCGAAGTGACCGGCGAGGCCCTTTATCCTCTCGGACAAAAGCGCCACCTGCACCTCGGGCGATCCGGTGTCCGCATCGCCGGTGCGAAACTTGCTTATGATCTCCTGCTTCTTCTCTCTCTCGATCGTCATAGTGGGCGCGATGCTTATATCATAAAGGGTTAACTGTAAAGCATTTTTTCAGGGCCACCCCATCAGAGAGCCACCGGGACGATATGGTCCCTCAAGGCGTTCGGTTCCGCCTTCAGGGCCTCAAGGGTCACCGCCATATCTATTATATAGGGGCCGCTGGCAAGCCTCCTGATCCCCTTTGCATGGCCGCCGCAGCCCAGGGCTGCGCCCAGGTCCCTGCAGAGGGCGCGCACAAAGGTCCCCGGCCCGCACGCCATCCTGAGCCTTGGCTCCGGCATGCACCCTCCGACGAGTTCGAGCGACCTGATCTCAGCCGGCCTGGGGTCCAGCGGCAGGGCCCTGCCCTCCCTGGCCATCCGGTAGGACCTGACCCCCGCCCTCTTCACCGCCGAGTAGGCCGGCGGCACCTGCATGGTCCGCCCCACGAAACGGGGCAGGAGCCCCACGAGCCCGGACATGATCTCGGCCGGCACCGGGGCCTCAGCGATCGTCCGGCCTGTGTCGTCGTCGGTGTCGGTGGAGCGGCCCAGCGAGAGCGTGAACTCGTAGACCTTTTCGCCTCCCGCGAGCTTCGATGCGTGCATCGTTGCCTCGTTGATCACCAGGGGCAGCACGCCGCTGGCCGCGGGATCGAGGGTGCCGAGGTGGCCGACCTTCCGCGCCCGCGCCAGCCTCTTCACGATCGCCACGACGTCGTGCGAGGTGAAGCCGGGCCCCTTGTCGATCACGAGCACGCCCGACAGATTATCCGGGTCACGAGTCACGAGTCACCGGTCACGGAATTCAGCGCCTTCCCAACCGCCTCGAGCATCATCCTCTTGGCCTCGTCCATGGAGGCACGGATGCGGACGCCCGCGGCCCGCGCATGCCCGCCGCCGCCCATCTCACGCGCCAGCTCCGCTACGTCGACGCGGTCCTTGGACCGAAGGCTCACCTTCACGCAGCGCGGTTCGAGCTCCCTGAAGAGGGCTGCGACCTCCACGCCGCTTATCGAGCGCGGGTACGTGGAGAACTCGTCCGAGTACTCTATGCCGGCGCCGGTCTCGGCCAGCATCCTGGAGGTCACGTCCATCGTTGCATATCGCCCTGCGAGCTCGACCCTGAGAGTCGCCAGCGAGCGGGCAAGCAGCCTGATGCGCGATTCGGGGTACGACTCCTCCAGATTCTTTGCCACCTCCCACGGGGACGCACCCCGCTCCACGAGCCTGGAGGCGAGCCCGAGCACGCGCGCGTCGGTCGACGAATACCTGAAGAAGCCGGTGTCGACCACGAGCGTGGTGTATATGCACTTCGCCAGCTCCGGCCCCACGGGGAGCCCAGCCGCCTCGACGAGCCTCAAGACCACCTCGCCGGTGGATGCGGCCCCGTCGTCCAGGAGCACGTGGTCCGCCTCGACGCCCTGGAGCTTGTGGTGGTCGATGCACGCCACATCCCCGAGCGCCCCGCTCGAGGCGAACTCGTCCGAGACCCTCTTGCGCTGCGCGCAGTCCACCATGATGGACATGTCGAAGGCGGCGCCGGCCGGGATCTTGCAGACGAGCCGGTCGGAGCCGGGTAGAAACGCGAGGTTCCCGGGCAGGGGGTCGCGGTTGTACAGGACCGCCTGCTTGCCCATCATCTCGAGCGCCCGACCCAGCGCGATGGTCGACCCGATGGCGTCGCCGTCCGGGCTGTAGTGCGAGGCGACGAGGAAGAGCTTCCCCCGCTTCAGCCTCTCGATGAACGCACCGTAGTCATTCATCGCGTCCCTCCCCCCTCTCGCCGGCCATGAGCCTGTCGATCCTCTCCCCGAGGTCCACCGACTCGTCGTAGTAGAACTCCACCTCGGGCGTGAACTTGAGCGACATCTCGTCGCCGATGCGCTTCCTGATGAAGCCCGCGACGCTTTTGAAACCCCTGGCCATCGTGGCGCGCCGCTGCTCGGTCGAGGGGCTCAGGTGGTAGTAGACCCTGGCGATGCGCAGATCCCGGGTCATGCGCACGCGCGTGATCTGCGCGCCCCTGACCCTCGGGTCGGAGACCTCCATGATCAGCGCCTCCGAAACAAGCTTCCTGATCGCGTCCGCAACCCTCTCCGCCCTGTCGAATTGAGCGCCCTGCCTCATATGTTGATGAGCTCCGTGTGCTGGTCGATTATCTGCGCCACGCCGAGTCCCTCGATGAAATCCTGCATCTTCGCGATCAGCCCCTCGATGACGCGCCTGTCGTTGCCCACCGCGGCGAAGCCGAGCTCGGCGCGCTGCCAGAGGTCGCCGTGACCCACCTCGGCGACCGGGATGCGAAACTCGCTGCGCGTGCGGTCCTTGATCCTGCGCAGGGCCCGCCTCTTCTCCTTCAGGGAGCGGCAACCGGGGATCATGAGATCGAGCTTGCAGATTCCGACTACCATACCGTGACTCGTGACTCGTGACTCGTAACTCGTAAGTCGTGACTGGTGAACGGCGACCCGCAAACCCGTGTCATCACGCCAGTCACGAGTCACGAGTCACGG
>JAFGMW010000098.1 GCA_016927275.1 Pseudomonadota bacterium | reverse complement strand
TCTCAGCCTCTAATTGACAGCGAGCACCTCCTGCGCGAGCTCAAAGTAGCTCTGCGCCCCCCTCGAGGCCACGTCGTATAAGAGGATGGGCTTTCCGTGGCTCGGGGCCTCGGAGAGCCTCACATTCCTCGGGATAACCACATGGAACACCGCGTCTTTAAAGTGGTTTCTGATTTCATTCTGCACCTGATGAGAGAGGTTGTTGCGCGCGTCGAACATCGTGAGAACGATGCCCTTGATCTTAAGATTTGGATTAAGGCGGCCGGCGACGAGCGAAATCGTCCTCTGCAGATCCGCTATCCCCTCCATCGCATAGTATTCGCACTGGACCGGTATGAGCACCGAATCGGCAGCCACCAGGGCGTTGAGCGTCAGCAGCCCGAGCGAGGGCGGGCAATCTATGATGATATAGTCGAACTCATCCTTTATCCTCTGGAGGTGCTCCTTGAGCCGTGTTTCACGTGAAACAATCCCCACAAGCTCAACCTCCGCCCCCACCAGCTGGGTGTTCGAGGGGATCATCCTGAGGTGCGATATCTCAGTCTCCATCATCACGGAGCGCAGATCAGACTCGTTTATGAGCACGTCGTAGATGCTTGCCTGCATCTGGTGCTTGTTGAAGCCCATGCCAGTGGTCGCGTTGCCCTGTGCGTCTAGATCCAGGAGGAGGGTCCGCTTCTCAGCGGCGGCGAGCGAAGCGGCGAGGTTTATCGACGTGGTGGTCTTCCCGACGCCGCCTTTCTGATTGCATATAGCTATTATCTCAGCCATGGCCGCTCCGGTCTTGTCGGAAATGCTTGATGAATAAATCCCCCATAGTGCGACCCATTCAAGAGCGCAAGCAATTTAGCAGTTGTTTCACGTGAAACATTTCTCCGGGTCCCGGTTCGTGGATTGAGACGAGACGCCCCTTTTGCTACGGCTCGCTCATTTGCCTCCGGGTCCTGTCGTCGGATCACCCCCATTCGACAAATTCCAAGCACCAAATCCCAAATTCCAAATAAGCACCAAATTCCAATTACCGAATAATCAAACGCGATGTTTTTGTTTGATTATTGGAATTTAGGTTAACGGACGGGTACGGGATACCACTCGAGCGGCGTCATGAGGCGCCGCTTTCTAAGCCTATAATGCTGCGGTGCCGAGTGCGCAGGCGAGCGAGTGGCGTGTGAGCGAGCGAGCCGTAGCGAGAGGGGCATCCCGTACCCGTCCGTCTGCTAGGGTTTTCGGCGGAAGCTGAGGATCCGGCGGGGGAGGGGGCCTATGGAGTAACGGTGGTCGATATCAAGCGTAAGTTCTTGATTTTCTATAATATTTTGGGCTTCGGCCAGCTCCTTGTCACACCCTGCCCCCTTGAGGGCAAATATCCGGGAAGAGGGGCCCTCTCGAAGATAACTTATTGAATTAATTATATAATCCTTCAATTTCCAGGTCGCCCTCGAGACCACGGCATCAAAGGTCCCCAGTTGCCCCCTGACCAATTCGTCCTCGGCCCTGCCGCATATCGCCCTTATCCCGGAGAGACCCAGCGTGCGTATCGCCTCGTTGCAGAAGCTGATCTTCTTCCTCACGGAGTCGAGCAGGATCACTTCGATATCCGGCATCATCATCTTGATGAGGATCCCCGGCAGCCCCGCTCCGGTGCCAATGTCGATGAGCGAGCGCGCGTTCGCCAGATGCGGCGCGAGCTCGACCGCGTCGCGGAGGTGCTTCTTGCGAAACTCGTCCTCACTCGCAGCGGAGGATACGAGCCTGATGCTCCTGTTCCACTTTGTGAGGAGGGAAAAATATCTTGTGACAGGATCGTCCATCGTCTTCAGAGGGAAAACGAGAGCCCCTCGCGGGCCATCGCGATTCGCGACCTGCACCCGATGGAGCGCGCGTGCGCCCTGGCCTTTGCGAACATCTTTCTCAGAGCCGCATCGTCGCACTCGGGATCGAAGTGGGTGAGGTAGAGCGCCTTCACGCCCGCCGCCCTGGCGAGCCCGATCGGATAGGTGTAGGGGCTGTGGCCCCAGCCCAGCCTCCTGGCATACGTCTCGGGGGCATATTGGGAGTCGTGGATCAGCGCATCGGAGCCGCGCATGAACTCCACGAGCGAGAGCTCCTCTGCCGCGCCGCGCGGCTCGTTGTCGGTCATCAAAACGAGCGATCGGCCGCCTTTGAAATAGAAGCGCCACCCGCAGGAGCCCTGAGGGTGATGGGCCTCGTGCGGCACTATCCTCAGGTCGCCGTACCGGTACTCCACGGGCCCGATGTTGGCGAAGTCGATCTTTGCCGAAAACTCAGCCGTGCTGATCGGGAAGTAGGGCGGCCGTATCGCCTCCTTTATGGCCGCCGGGAACTCCTTCCCCATTATCCTGGGGCCCGCGACCGTGAAGCGGTTCCTATCATTATATAATGGGGCGAAGAAGGGCAGCCCGATGTAGTGGTCCCAGTGAACGTGGGACAGGAGTATGAGCGCCTCGATCGGGCGCCCCTTCGCGCGCCGCGAGAGATCGAGACCCAGGTCGCGGATGCCTGTGCCGGCGTCGCAGATCACGCGGGTGGAGCCGGCCTCTATCTCGACGCAGGTGGTGTTGCCGCCGAAGAACGCTGTGCCCCTGCCCGGCGAGGGGATGGAGCCCCTCACCCCCCAGAATTTTATACGGGCCTTCGCCATTGAGCTGAAGGTAACACATGCGCCCCTCTGCGCAAGGCCCTATTTGCCTCCCCCATTCACCTTTGACCTTTCAGCTTTCACCTTTGACCTTTCACCCTCATGAATTATACTCGCGGCCATGAACGCCGGCGAACCGCTCTCGACAGGAATCATGCAGAACCCGTGGGTCATCCTGGGCGTGATGGCGGTCCTTGTGGCCTACCGTTACGCCGCGTTCCGCACAAAGAAGATGCCGCACTTCCCGATCGGCCTGCTCATCCTCTACCTGGCGCTCAACTTCGTGCACAAGGCCATGGCCGATCGGCTGAGCCAGGGGCTCCTTCACTGGATCGACACGGCCGCAGTCATAGCGCTCTACTGCGCGGTCGCCCGCCTCATCTTCGCCCTGACCGTCGAGCTCTGGGTCAAGATACAGAAAAAGGAGAGGCTGCCGGCCCTCACGAAGGACTTTCTGCTCGCCGTCATATACGCGGTGATCATATTCCTGGTCCTGCGCGAGAAGGGCGGGGCGAACCTCGCGGGGCTCATCACCACTTCGGCGGTTCTCACCGCAGTGATCGGCCTCGCCGCGCAGAGCACCCTCGGCAACCTGTTCGCAGGGCTCTCTCTCCAGCTCGAGCGGCCGTACTCCATAGGCGACTGGATACAGTACGGAGAGAAGGTGGGGAGGGTGGTCGGCATCGGATGGAAGTCGACCAGGCTCCTCAACTTCGAGAGCGAGCTGGTCTACGTCCCCAACCTCGACATAATAAAGACCGTGCTCACCAACTTCTCCAGGCCCTCGCGCCTGCACACGATGAAGATAAACGTGGGCATCGAGTACGGCGCGGCCCCGAACAGGGTCCGCCGGGTCATGCTGGACACCCTACGCGAGGAGCCGAGGATTCTGAAGACCCCCGCGCCGTCGGTGAGGGTGATGGAGTACGGCGACTTCGCGATAACGTACATGATGAGGTTCGCCTACGAGGACTACGGCGTCTCCCCGGAGCTGCGCGCATCGGTGATGAACAGGCTGTGGTACGCGCTGCGCCGCAACGGCATCCGCATCCCGTTCCCGATCAGGGACGTGCATCACGCCCACATAGAGCGCGCGCGCGAGGAGGAGCTGTCGAAGAAACAGCGGGGAGATGTTCGCGCGCGCCTCGACTCGGTGCCCATCCTCGCGCCGCTTTCTCACGAGGAGAAGGAGTCGCTCGCGCGCTCCATGAGAATAGAGTCCTACGCGGAGGGGGAGACCGTGGTGTGGCAGGGAGACCCTGGCGACTCCATGTACGTGATACATTCCGGCGCCTGCGACGTGCTCGTTGGCAAGGACTCCTCGATTCCGGTCGCCACTCTCGCGCCGCCGTCTTTCTTCGGCGAGATGAGCCTTCTCACCGGCGAGCCGAGGTCGGCGACCGTGCGCGCGACCGCAGACTCCACGCTCTTTGCCATAGACAAGGCGCTGTTCTCCGACATCCTCTCCGCAGACGTCGCGATACTCGAGAGACTGGCGCAGGCCCTTGCAGAGCGCCAGGCGGAGACGAACAGGAAGCTGGGCGAGGGGGAGAGGGACCGCTCCGCCAGGGTCCAGGGGCTCTCCGCCCGCATAAGGTCGTTCTTCGGCCTCACGTAGATTTCGAGCAACTTTTTTCGCCATGCTCCGATAAAGAGGAGAAACCGGAGGCAGCAAGAGATGCAGCTGTCAGCGTGCACGACAACGATGAATTACCCGTCCTGGGCCGGCGCGGCCGCGGTCATGCCTGCGCATCTCTCCGCCCCTGGTTATTATCAGCTCACGGCGTTCACGCAAAGCAGCCTGCGCCTCATCGCCGGGAACAGGGGATTCGGATCTCAGGGACTGGCGCGCCTATTCGCCTCGGGGGCCCCCAGCATGCCGCCTCCGTCAGGCTCATCGTCGATGCCGCCTCCAGGCGGCACCGGCAACGGAGGCTCTTCGAACGGCAACGGCAGGCCGAAAAAGGGGGAGTCAGCGCTGGCAAGGGCGATCTCGCGCCTGGAGATAGGGAACATTACCGAGCGCAGCCTGGCGCTGCACTACATCGAGGATGCCGCTTTCAAGGGGCCCGAACACCTCTTGCCCATCATCCGGATCACCATCTCGAGGGCGGTCGAAAGAACGGACGAGCTGAGCTCAATCCGCCTGCAGGCGCTCAGCGTCCTGGAGAACATAGGGGTGGGCGCGCCGGCGTCTTACGACCTCGAAGCCATACGCAAGGCAGCGCGCGGTCCCGATTTTCTCGTCAGGACAGAGGCCAGACGCCTGCTGAGGCAGATCCGGGAGAAACTGAAAAAATGACTACATTCAGGATTCGATGGGGGAAAGGAGGATGCCGGGATGTCCGATATCATCAAATCAGTTAATATTAAACAGCCGCCAAAGCCGATCTCCGAATGCCTGCAACTCAATCCGGAGGATCAGGTCAGCCAGCCGGATTATTTCACTCCCCAGAGCATCAACGGGCATTCCTTTCGGGATGTCAGCGCTGAGACAAAGGCACAGGTTGACTCGTACATCAGCGAAGTGGAGTGGATAAAGCTCGGAGTCCCGTCGGATTACTATCGCCGTTTCTAAGCGTCAACCCGTCCCTTTTATTTCTTGTACGTCGACAGGAAGCGCTCCACCTCGGGGATGCCGCCCTGGTAGACGAGATATCCGTTGTGCGGCTCGCGCTCCGTGATCTCGCGCGCGATGGGGGTGAGCATCATCTCGCGTACTTTCTGCAAATCCCGTGTCTGACCCAATGTCCAGCAGAGCTTCATGTAGGCCGCCTCCGGGATCATGTTCTCGCATGGGATTATGCCAAGATCCAGCAGATATCTCCCGGTGTCATACACGTTCATGTGCACATAGCCCCAGAGCGTCTGCACGGTCATGACCACGGCCACGCCCTTGTCGACCGCGCGTTTGAGAGCGGGGTTGAGGACCGAGTTCACGTGCCCCAGGCCGGTGCCGGCGATCACTATGCCGTGGTAGCCCTTGTCCACTATCGCGTCGACGAGATCAGGGTTCATGCCGGGGTAGTAGTAGAGGATCGTGACCCGGTCGTCGTATGAGGTGTTGATCTTGACGTTTTTGTCCTTGCGGCGCCTCTTGTGCTCACGCAGCGGGACGATCCCCTCGGAGCCGGACGGCGGCTCCCAGCTGAGGGCGTGCCTCGCCGCAAAGACCATGGCGTAAGGTATGTCGCCGAGCGTGCGGAACGTGGAGCGGTAGCTCGAGTGCATCTTGCGCACGCGCGTGCCGATGTGCAAAAGCCCGTAGTCGTCCGAGGTGGGGCCGAACATGCAGACCATGATCTCCGCTATGTCGGAGTGCGCGGCGCTGTAGGCGGCGTTTATCAGGTTGCGCGCGGCGTCGGAGCTCGGCCTGTCGCTGGAGCGCTGCGAGCCGACCAGCACGATCGGGATCGGGGAGTCCTGCACCATGTACGAGAGTATCGAGGCGGTGTGGTGCATCGTGTCGGTGCCGTGGCCGATCACGATCCCGTCGACGCGCTCCTCGCGTATGAGCCTTCCGATCTCCTCCGCCAGCACCTGGTACTGCTCCTTCGCCATGTTCTCGGAGAAGACGCCGAAGAGCTTCTTGGTGGTCAGGTTGCAGACGTCGGCTAGCTCCGGCACCGCGCCGTAGAGCTCGCCGGGCGAGAACGCAGGGACCACCGCGCCGGTCTTGTAATCGAGGCGCGAGGCGATCGTGCCGCCGGTGCCGAGGAGGTAGACGTACGGCTTCCGCTTGTCGACCGGAAAGTCCTGCTCGGGGATCGCGTATTTCCCCTCGCGATGTCCGGTCTTCTTTATCCCCTCTATGGAGTCCACGTGGACGCCGGTGTTGTAGCCGATCGCCATCTTGATGACCACGTGCTCCGCGTCCTCGGTCGTGGAGCGGGGGAGGATGAGGCCGGCGAACGGACCCTTTGGCGTCCGGATCTCGACGCTGTCCCAGACGCCCACATCGTATTTCTTGAGCACCGCGAGCGCCGGCTCCCTGTAGCCCTTGTATCTCTCCTCATCCGCCATGGCCCCGGGACACTAGTAAATACAAGCAACCCAAGGCAAGCGGAAGTTTTT
>JAFGMW010000097.1 GCA_016927275.1 Pseudomonadota bacterium | reverse complement strand
TCGTAGGAGATTATACTGAGGCTGGTGCTGTCGGAGACATACGAGTAGCCGCTGCGCGGGTCGTGGGCAAGTGGCCCCAGCTTCTTCTCCTCGGCCAGCACATGGACTATCGGCTCCGCCGTTATGTTCGCGAGCGTGAACTCCAGCAGGTCGCCGTCCTGCTGCGAGGCCAGGATCTTGCGGCTCGCCCCTGTGTAGGCGATGCCGCCTATGATCCCGTCGGTCTCCTTCTCGACGGAGAGGCTAGGGGGCTGCTCCGGTTCCAGGTCGAAGGCGCCCATGTCGAAGAGCTCGAGGACCTCGCCGTAGGACACGGCGAGCTCGCGGTCGGATATCAGGAGGAACCCCGACGTGAGCGAGCTCAGGCCGAAGTTGAACGGGGGGCCTCCGCCCGCCTCCCAGACCTTCTCGGCGTCGGGGAACGCGCTCAGATCGGGGGGTGCCAGCAGCGCGAGGCACAGGGCCGCAGTCGCCGCCATCCCCTTGATCAAAGCGCGCGCGCTTCGCATCAGATATGCTCCTCGATCATGAGCTCGGCGATCTGCACCGCGTTGAGCGCCGCGCCCTTGCGCAGGTTGTCGGCCACGACCCACATCGCGAGCCCGTTCTCCACGCTCGGGTCGCGCCTCACCCTGCCCACGTACACCGGGTCCTTGCCCGAAGCCTCCATCGCGAGGGGGTACCTGCAGCGCGCGGGCTCGTCCACGAGCTCCACGCCCGGCGCTTCGGAGAGTATCTCCCTCGCCCGCTCCGGCGTGATCCCGTCGGCGAACTCCACGTTTATGGACTCAGAGTGGCCGCAGAACACAGGGACCCTCACCGTGGTCGCGGCGACCTTCAGGTCCGGATCCCCCATGATCTTGGCGGTCTCCTCGACCATCTTCCGCTCCTCCTCTGTGGAGCCGTCCTCTAGGAATTTGCCTATCTGCGGTATGCAGTTGAACGCGATCCTGTGCGGGAACACCTTCGCCCTGATCTCGCCGCCGGAGAAGAGCGCCACCGCCTGCTTCGAGAGCTCCTCCATCGCCTCTATCCCGGCGCCGGAGACCGCCTGATACGTCGAGACCACGATCCTGGTCGCGCGCGCCTCCCTGTGGAGCGGGGCGACCGCGACGAGCATCTGTATGGTCGAGCAGTTCGGGTTCGCTATGATGCGCTTTCTCTCCCAGTGCGCGAGGTCGCCCGGGTTCACCTCCGGCACGACGAGCGGGCAGTCGGGGTCCATCCTGAAGGCGGAGGTGTTGTCCACGACCACCGCGCCCGACGCTGCGGCGACCGGCGCGAACTCGCGGCTCACGTCGCCGCCCGCCGAGAACAGGGCTATGTCCACCCCCTTGAACGAGTCGACTCCGAGCACCTCCACCGGCACCGACTCGCCCCTGCAGGTCACCTCCCTGCCGATCGACCGCTCCGACGCGAGGGGGATCACCCTCTTCGCGGGGAACGAGCGCTCCTCCAGCACCTTGATCATCTCCGCGCCCACCGCGCCGGTGGCCCCGACCACGGCGACCGTGTATTCCCTCTTCTTCATCCGCGCCTCTCCTTTTCTGTCGCCCGGCTATTTCCTGAACAGCCCCTCCAGCCTCTTTCTGCTCTCCTCCTGCTTCGCCCTCTCGGCCTGCGCGTCCCTGCCGAACTCGAAGAACTCGCAGAAGTTGGAGCGCTCCTTGTCCCCCACCATGGCGGCCTGGCTCTCGCGGCACTGGTTGTGGAAGCTCCGGTCGTAGAAGCGGCACTGCAGGCACGCGTGCAGGTCCCTGCCGCAATGCGGGCAGGTGTCCTGGCGGCCCACCTTCCTGTAGATGAGCTCCACCTCGCGGCCGCAGAATGAGCACCGTGGCATGCAGCCCCCTACCCGGAGAGCCTCTCGCCCCGGTCCGAGTCCCTGCCGCCCACCACCTCGAGGCGCCCGGCGGCGTCGGGGGGCCTGCCCGACCTTATCCGCTCCACGAGCCTGCGGCTCTGCCTGAGGGTCACCGCCTCCTCGAAGATGCCTGAGGCCACGTACGCGACCGTGAGCGCCAGCATCATGACCTCGGGCCTGGCCGCCACGACGAAGAGACCGAACACCAAAAGCACCAGCACGAAGAACGGGTTGCGGCTCTTTATGTCCACGACCTTCATGCTCCGGTAGCGGATCGTGGAGACCATCAAGAGCGCCAGCGCTACCGTCATGCCCGCGGTCAGGATGCTGCTCTCGGGAGGGAAGACGAAGTAGAAGTGGTGGAAGATGATGCATGTCGCGATGACGTATGCGGCCACCGGTATCGGCAGCCCCTGGAAGAACTCCTGCTCCACGTCGTCGTGCTGCACGTTGTAGCGCGCGAGCCTCAGCGCCCCGCAGGCGAAGTAGAGGAAAGCGGCCAGCCACCCGAGCTTGTCCATGGTGTGCAACGACCATGTGTAGATGAGTATGGCGGGGGCGAGCCCGAATGACGCGAGGTCGACGAGCGAGTCGTACTCTATGCCGAACTGGCTCTCCGCCCTCGCGAGACGGGCGATCCTGCCGTCGAGCAGGTCGAAGAGCCCCGCCAGCACGATCGCCCACGCGGCCGGGACGAAGTGGCCGCCGAGCGACTTGATCACCGAGTAGAACCCGCAGAAAAGGCTCGCGGAGGTGAGCAGGTTGGGCAGGATATAGACCCCCCGCTTCATCCCCTCCCGCCTCCTGCGGGGCCTGTTCCTCATTCGAACCTCCCCAGCACCGTCTCGCCCGCGCGGGTCCTCGCGCCCGGAGAGAGATCGACCGTCGCCTCAGGCGGGAGATACAGATCCACCCTGGACCCGAACCTGATCAGCCCGAAGCGATCGCCAGCGCGGAGCCCATCGCCCTCCCTGACGTAGCAGACGATGCGCCTGGCGACGATCCCCGCTATCTGAACGACCACCATGCGCCTGCCGGCAGCGTCCTCGACGACCAGCGAGTTGCGCTCGTTGTGTTCGCTCGCCTTGTCCATGCTCGCGACGAAGAACCTGCCGGCGCTGTACACGGCCCGCCGGACCGTGCCTGCGATCGGGAAGCGGTTCACGTGCACGTCGAGGATCGACATGAATATGCTGACCTTGGTCGCGGGCTCGCCGGTGTGGGGGGCTATCGCGCCTTTCTCCACACTGATCACCCTGCCGTCGGCCGGCGCTATCACAAGGCCCTCGCCCTCGGGCGCCTTCCTGCGCGGATTGCGGAAGAAGAAGGCGGTGAAGGCCGCAAAGGCGAGCATGGCCGCGGACACCCAGGCCAGCGACATCATCCACGCGGCGAGCGCGGCGATGAGAGCCGCCGCGACGAAGGGGAAACCCTCCACCGCCACCGGGAGCTGTCTCGGCACGGGCCTGTATGCGGTGCTCGCCGATTCCATAGCGTTCTACCTCGCGCGGTAGGCGCGCAGTATCGCCTCCATCCTGTCGCGTCCCACCAGCTTCTTCTTCTGCAGGTTCTTTCTCTCGATCTCCTCGCCCGGCGTGAGGAACGGCTTGCTGTTGAATTTCTCCAGCATTCGCTCGTACTCGATGTGCTCGGTGTAGAGGGAGGCCAGCGCCCTGTCTTCCTTCATGTGCCGCTGTATGATGTCGATGTCCGACTTTTCCATGGCTCCATCCTCCTTTGAGCAATAAAACGGCCCGCGCGCAGCGCTGCGATCGGGCCTGCCGTATCAACTCTTCGGCAGCCGAGGAGAGCGCCCTGATCCACAAGCGCCCACCCCGGCGCGGTGCTCTGCCATGCGGCAAATGCTATAGGAAAGCCCCTCGGACTGTCAATCAATAATTGCTTGATTTTAATGGTTTTTTAAGCCTTTCGGCCCGATCTGGGCCTGTGCATCGCGTTGAACCCTATCTCCGCGTCGGAGCGCCTGACATAGTTGGGGGCGAGCGAGGCGAGATCGTCCGATCTGCCCCTCGCGAGCCGGGGGAGGGCTAGCATCGCGAGGTTGGCCGCCTGGGCCAGGGCCTGCGCCCCCCGGGCCACATGCGCCCTGGCGCCGAGCCCCCTCTTCAAGACCTCCGAATACGCCAGCGCCCCGTCGCCCACGAGCAGGAGCTGTCCCTTGATCTTCCCGAGGCCTGCGATCACCGACTCAGGCGAAGCGGCGCATTCCTTCGAGAGGGGGCGCATCGTGCCGCCCGACTCCACCTCCCAGGGCTGGGCGAACAGCTCGCCCCGCTTCGCGTCGATGAGGGGTACGACCGCGCCCGCGAACCCGGCCCCGTTCAGCGCAAGCGATTTGAGCGACGAGACCCCGACGATCGGGATGCCGAGCGACAGGGCCATCCCCTTCGCGGCCGCGAGCCCGATGCGCAGGCCCGTGAACGATCCGGGCCCGATCGCCACCGCGATCGCCTCCGGATCGCCCTTTCGCCAGCCGGCCAGCTCGAGCATCCTGTCGACGGAGCCGATGAGCCTCTCCGAGTGCGTTCCCGGGACCGCCTGCTGCTCGGAGGCCACGAGCCTCTCCCCGTCGGAGAGGGCGATCGATCCGGCGACCACGGTCGTGTCTATGGAAAGTATCTTCACGGCGCTCAGAATATCTTCTCGATCATCCTGCGGATGCCCCAGACGTTGTCGATATCGTTTATCGTGACCAGCAGCATGAGACCGATCAGCATCAAAAATCCCACGTGGTGAGCCACGGCCCTGACGGTCGAGTTCAGCGGCCGCCTGATCGCCGCCTCGAGGCCGAGGAACACAAGCTGCCCGCCGTCGAGCACGGGGATCGGCAGGAAGTTGAGTATGCCGAGCTGAAGCGAGAGGAACGCTATGAAGTAGAGGAAGTTCGCGAAGCCGGCCGCCGCGGCCGCCGCCGAGGTCTTGGCGATGATGATCGGGCCGCCGAGGACCTTGTAGGACAGCTTCAGAGTGACGAGCCTCCAGAGCACGTCGAAAGTCATGCGCGCGAGCTTTATGTTCTCCTTCGTGCCGCGCACTACCGAGTCCACGAACCCGTGACGGACCACGGTCATGGGCACGCCGCTCGCGCTGTCCTTGGATATCCCGATGACCCAGCGGCCGAACTCCTCGCTGTACTCGGCGGAGAGCTCCGACTCGACTGTCTCGCCGCCCCTATCGACCGCGATCCTCTGTTTTCCCCCCTTGCTCTCGTTGATCCTTTTGGTGAGGTCGAGCCAGTCGTCGACAGGGCCCCCGCCGTACGAGAGCACTCGGTCCCCCGGCCTTATCCCGGCCTCGTCCGCCGGCCCGCCGGACCTCACGTCGTCGACGACCGGATCGCCGCCCACGAAGAGCATCGGGGCGATCCCCACGTACCCGCCCTTCATGTCCGGCATCTCCTCGACCGCGACGTTCGCGTGCACGAGCTCGCCGCCGCGCTCGATCCCGAAGTCGATCGTCGAGCCGGGCGACACCAGTATCCTGCTCATCACGTCGTCCCAGGTGGAGACCGGCCTGCCGTCGAGGGACACGACGAGGTCGCCCTCGGCGAGGCCCGCGCGCTGCGCCGGGGAGTCGGCCTTCACACCCTCTATCAAAGGCCTCTCCCGCAGGAAGGCGGGCTCCGCCCTGCCGAGCATGAAGACCGCAGGCATGACGATGAGGCAGAGGATGATGTTCATCATCGGGCCCATGAGCACGACCCTGGCCCTGGTCCACACGCCCTTGGCCGCGTAGGAGCGCGGGTCGAGGCTCCCCTCTTCGCCCGGCTCCTCGCCGAGCATCTTCACGTAGCCGCCCAGCGGCAGGAGCGAGACCCGATAGTCGGTCTCCCCCCTTCTGAAGCCGAAGAGCCTCGGCCCGAAGCCGAGCGAGAAGACCTCCACGCAGACTCCCGCGCGCTTGGCCGTTATGAAGTGGCCCACCTCGTGGATGAAGATGAGGGCGCCGAGGGCGATTATGAAATACGCTATGGTCATAGGATGCCGCGGGCGTGCTCGCGCGCCCATCGGTCCGCTTCAAGTATCATGTCCAGGGTGTCGGCCGGCGCCTTGTCGTGCGCCGACATGGTCTCGTCGACAACGCGGGCGATCTCCATGAAGCCTATCCTACCGTCGAGGAACGCCTCGACCGCCACCTCGTTGGCCGCGTTGAGCACCGCGGGCATCGAGTCGCCCTCCTGCAGCGCCTGGTATGCGAGCGAGAGGCACGGGAACCTCGCGAGGTCCGGTTCCTCGAAGGTGAGGCTCTTCACCGCGGCGAGGTCGAGCCTGGGACAGCCGCTCTCCACGCGCTCGGGCCACGATATCGCGTAGGCGATCGGGGCCCTCATGTCCGGCATGCCCAGCTGCGCCATCACGCAGCCGTCGCGGTACTCCACGAGCGAGTGCACGATGCTCTGCGGGTGCACGATCACCCGGATCTTCTCCTGCGGCACGGAGAAGAGCCAGCGCGCCTCCATGACCTCGAGCCCCTTGTTCATGAGCGTGGCGGAGTCGATCGTGATCTTGGCGCCCATGTTCCAGCGGGGGTGGGCGATCGCCTGCTTTGGGGTGGCGGCGCGGATCTGGTCCATGCTCGCCCTGAGGAAAGGCCCTCCCGAGGCGGTGAGATGGAGGGCGGTCACGTCCTCGCGGCGGTGCCCGGCGAGCGACTGGTGTATTGCCGCGTGCTCGCTGTCCACCGGGAGTATCGCGACTCCCATGCGCGCGGCGGAACTCGATACCAGCGCGCCGGCCACCACCATGGTCTCCTTGTTGGCGAGCGCGACGTTCTTGCGCGCCTCGATCGCGCGCAGCGTGGGCAGAAGCCCCGCAGCCCCGACGATGGCGGAGACCACGAGGGCGGCCTCGGGGGCCTCGGCCACGCGGCACGCGCCCTCGATGCCGAAGAGGATCTCGGGCATGTGGCCGCGGACGATCTCCCTGAGCCTCGCTGCCGATTGGGCGTCGCGGACCGAGACCACCGCCGGCCTGAACCGCTCTATCTGACGGGCGAGCAGCTCCACGTCGTGGCCCTCGGCAAGCCCCACCACCTCGAAGCGGTCGGGGTTGCGCGCCACGACGTCCAGGGTGCTCTGGCCGATCGATCCGGTGCTTCCTAGTATCGAGATTTTTTTCATATGTCCCTTCACATCCCGACTACGTATCTGAAATAGGCGTACGCGGCCGGCGCGGTGAATATCAGCGCGTCGAGGCGGTCGAGCAGCCCCCCGTGCCCCGGTATGACGCTGCCCGAGTCCTTCAGCCCGCAGCTGCGCTTCAGCATCGACTCGATCAGATCGCCCAGCGGCGACACGATCCACACCACGAGGGCGAGCACGGCCGCGAATGCGAGCGAGAGCTCAGGCAGCATCGCGAAGCGCACCGCAGCGACCCCGACGGCGGAACCGACGAGCGAGCCCGCGAGCCCCTCCACGGTCTTGTTGGGGCTCACGGAGGGCGCGAGCTTGTGCCTGCCGAACGCCTTGCCGGCGACGAGGCCGAACACGTCGCACAGGCAGGCGGGAACGATCGCGATGAGGATCAGCGCCCTTCCGCTGTGCATCCTGAGAAACCATGACCAGATCGGGAACGCGACGCCGAGGTAGATAGCGCCCATGAGGGCGAGCCCCAGCCTCTCCGCGACCCGATCGAGAGCCCGCGCCCTGACCATGAACACCAGGGCGAGCGCGAAGAGCGCCGCGACTATCCCGAGGGCCGCCGCCTTGCGCCAGGGGGCGGGGCCCATCATCCACAGCGCGAGCAGCGCGCCGGCCGCGAAGGTCGCCCATCGCTCGACCCTGTCGGCGAAGAACATCCTGGAGTACTCGGCGAGGCCGGCCGCGGCGGCGCCGAATATGAGCGCGGCAAGCGCCCAGGCCGGGAGCCAGAGCACGGCGGCCAGGACCAGCGCGCCGAGGACGATCGCCACCACAACCCTTTTCATCCGCACCCCGTGCTAGAGAAGCTGCTCGTCGGTGAGCCCGAACCTGCGCTCCCTCGCCTTGTAGGATTCTATCGCCCTGTCGAGCTCCGCCTCGTCGAACTCCGGCCAGGGCCTGTCGGTGATGTAGAGCTCGGTGTATGCGATCTGCCAGAGCAGGAAGTTGCTCACCCTCATCTCGCCGCTGGTGCGCACGAGGAGGTCCGGGTCCGGCATGCCGGCCGTGTCGAGCGCCCCGGAGAGCGACTCCACCGTGACATCGGAGGCCCCCGAGCCGATCAACCTGTTGACCGCCCTCACGATCTCCTGCCTGCCGCCGTACGACAGCGCCACGACCAGGGTTATGTTCCGGCCGCGCGCGGTCGCCTCCACGGTCTCCGCGATCTCCTGCCTCACGTCGGCCGGCAGCCTCTCCACGTCGCCGATCACCCGGAAGCGCGTGCCCTCCTTCACCATCTCGGGGCGCTTGACCACGAGGAAGTGGCGCATCAGCTGCATGAGCGAGAGGACCTCCTCGGAGGGCCTCTGCCAGTTCTCCTCGGAGAAGGCGTAGAGCGTCACGTACTTCACTCCGCGGTAGCGGCAGGCGCTGACGATCCGCTCGATGGCCTCGGCGCCCATGCGGTGGCCCTCGGCGCGCGGGAGGTCGCGCTCCTTCGCCCACCGGCCGTTGCCGTCCATTATGATCGCTATGTGCCTGGGTATCCGCCGCATCAGAGCTGCATCACGTCCTTTTCCTTGTGGGCGATCGCATCGTCGACCTGCTTGATGAAGTCGTCGGTGAGCTTCTGCACCCGATCGTGGGCCTTGCGCTCCTCGTCCTCGGTGATCTCGCTCGCCTTCTTGAGGACCTTGAGCTCCTCGTTCGCGTCGCGGCGGACGTTGCGGACTATGACCTTGCAGTCCTCCCCGTGCTTCTTGATGACCTTCACGAGCTCGATGCGGCGCTCCTCGTTCAGCGGCGGCACCGGGAGCCTGATGACCTTGCCGTCGTTGGCCGGGTTGAGGCCCAGGTCCGCCTTCTGGATCGCCTTCTCGATGGCGGAGGCAGCCGAGTGGTCCCACGGCTGAATGACGATGGTTCGCGGGTCCGGGACCGACATCGTGGCGAGCTGGTTGAGCGGCGTCTGAGTCCCGTAGTACTCGACCCTCACGTCGTCGAGCACCGCGAGCGACGCCCGGCCCGTGCGGAGCTTCGAAAGCTCGTGGCGGAACGCCTCCAGCGCCTTCTTCATCTTCTCCTGCGACTTGTCGAACACTGTGTTATCCATAGATTATGGTCCCCGTTTTTTCCCCCTTCACCGCGCTCATGAGGTTCTTCGGCTTGAAGATGTCGAAGACGATGATGGGGAGGTTGTGTTCCATGCACATGGATATCGCGGTGGCGTCCATCACCTTCAGGCGCCTGCTCAGGACGTCGACGAATGTCAGGCTATCGAACCGCTCGGCCTTTGGCTCCTTGACCGGATCCGCGGAGTACACGCCGTCCACCTTGGTGCCCTTGAGGATGACCTCCGCGTTGATCTCCACCGCCCGGAGCGCGGCCGCGGTGTCGGTCGAGAAGAACGGGCTGCCGGTCCCCCCCGCGAAGACCAGGACCCTGCCCCTGGCGAGGTGCGCGAGCGCGCGGCGCCGGATGAACGGCTCGGCGATCTGGGGCATGGAGATGGCGGTGAGAAGCCTCGCGTCGAGGCCGCGCCGCTCGAGCGCCGACTGGAGGGCCAGGCCGTTTATCACGGTGGCGAGCATGCCCATCATGTCCGCCTGGGCCTGCTCGATGGCGCCTCCCTCGGCGGCCACGGCGCCGCGGAATATGTTGCCCCCGCCGATCACCACCGAGACCTCTGCGCCCGCCTTCGAGACAGCCTCTATCTCCCCCGCTATCGCGTCGGCTGAGTCGAGGCCGATCCCGCCCTGCCTGCCGCGGAGACCGAGCGCCTCGCCCGAGAGCTTGAGCAGAACCCTCTTGTATTTCATGGGAAGCCTACTCCTTCCTCTTTTCTACCCCCTCGCCTACCTGAAGGCGCACGAACGAGTCGACCTTGATGCCGTCGTCGATCTTCGCCAGCCACCTCCCCACCGTGGACTTGCCGTCCGGGTCGCGCACGAATATCTGCTCCTCTAGGCATATCTCGGTGAACACCTTGCCCATCTTGCCCGTGACTATCTTGTCCATGATCTCGGGCGGCTTCTTCGTTTCGCCCATCTGGGCCAGCATGATCTCCTTCTCCTTGGAGATCACCGACTCCGGTACGTCGTCGCGCCTGACGTACTGCGGGTGCATGGCTGCCACGTGCATCGCGACCTCGCGGGCCGTCGTTTCGTCGAGCTTCCTGTTGGGATCTCTGAACTTCACGATCACGCCGATCTTGGAGCCCGCGTGGATATACTGCGCGAGCCTGCCCTTCGCGTCGGCCTCGACCCTGGAAAACCGCCTCACGCCGAGGTTCTCGCCTATCTTCGCCACCAGCGCTGTCTGCGCCTCGCGAACCGTGGACCCCCTGAACGCCGCGCCCATCAGCGCGTCGAGGTCGGCCGGGTTCGCGTCGCGGATCACCCCAGGCAGCTCTGCCACGTATGCGCGGAAGTCGTCGGTCTTGGTGACGAAGTCGGTCTCGCAGTTGACCTCCACCAGCACCCCCACCCTCGCGTCGTCCGACATGGAATACCCGATGAGGCCGTCGGCCGCGGTGCGCCCCGCCTTCCTGGCTGCCGTGGCCACCCCCTTCTTCCTCAGTATCTCCACCGCGCTGTCCATGTTGCCGCTCGATTCGGCCAGCGCCGTTTTGCAGTCCATCATCCCTGCGCCCGTCTTCTCGCGCAGCTCCTTCACCATCTCGGGTGTTATAGACATCTGTTTCCTCCGTGAACTGTGATCAGTGATCAGTGATCGGTGATCTGTGATCAGTTGTCTGTTCTCAGCTTCTCAGCTTCTCAGCTTCTGCCTTCTCATCCCTCCACTTTCGGCGTCTCAGGCTCGACCTTCGCAGAGGCGAACTTCTCGGCCTCCGCATCGGGCGCCGCAGCCTCCTCGCGCCTGGCCACCCACGCCTTGCCCTTGCCCCCTATCTTCTGCTCGCGGACCGCCGGCCCCTTGGGCCTGGCCTCGCGCTCCTTGCCCGCGTGCTCCTTCTGCTCGCGCAGCGCCGCCTCTCGGCGCTGGGCCCCCTCGCTGCAGGCGTCGGCCACGAGCTTCGTGAAGAAAGATATGGAGCGGATCGCGTCGTCGTTGCCCGCGATGAGGTAGTCGATCCCGTCGGGATCGCTGTTGGTGTCGATGAGGGCGATGATCGGGATGCCGAGTTTCCTCGCCTCGAGCTTTGCGATCTGCTCGTGGTTCGGGTCCACTATGTACACCAGCCCCGGGGTCTTCGCCATGTCCTTGATGCCGCCGAGCGAGAACTCGAGCTTCTCTATCTCGCGGTCGAGCTTGAGCGTCTCCTTCTTGGGGAGCTTCTCGAACTCGCCCTTCTCCTTCTTGGCCTCCAGGTCCTTGAGCCTCGTGATCGACTGCTTGATGGTCTGGAAGTTGGTGAGCATGCCGCCCAGCCAGCGCTTGGTGACGAAGAACTGCCCCGCCCGCCTCGCCTCCTCCTCGACGACATCCTGGGCCTGCTTCTTGGTGCCCACAAAGAGCACCGAGTTGCCCAGGGCCACGGTGTCGGCCACGAACTTGTAGGCGCGCTGCGCCTGCTGCGCGGTCTGGTCCAGGTCGATTATGTGGATCCCGTCGCGGGCCGAGAAGATATACGGCCTCATCTTGGGGTTCCAGCGCCTCGTCTGGTGCCCGAAGTGAACCCCTGCCTCGAGCAGCTCCTTTACCTCGATCTGCGGTGACATCGTTGCCTCCCATGGTTTTGCCTGTGGGCCCCCTCAACCGCTTCCTGTCAGGACCACCCTGACCGGCTTCGCGGAACCATTGCGGGGGGCTTGAGGAAATATGCCGATATTATTACAGAAACGTCCCTTTTTTGAGTCCGTTGCCTCTAACACGCGAATTCCGGTTATGCAATAGAAATCAGCTGGTTTTCGGAGCGGATCTTGGCGGCTTCGGGTCCTGTCTGCGGACCACCCCCATTTGCGGCATCGCCGCAGCAAGCCCCGAGTCCAGACATGCGACGAAAGCGGCTGCTGGCGTCAAATGGGGGTCCCCCGCTCCGCAGCCACCCGAAGCCGGAAACAGTTCCGCTACGAGGAAGCCCCGTTCCGCTACGTCAAATCGGCACTGTTGCGCTCCTGCCTGTCGCCGTGTCGAGGTTGTCCGTTTCGGACACGGCGACGCCCGGAGGCGAAATAGTATCGATTTGACGGAGCGGGGCGGGGGATTCGGCAGACGGAGAGGGTCGGGGATACCCCATCTCGCTACGGTTCGTCGCCTCAGACGCCGCTCGAGGGGTATCCCCGACCCTCTCCGTCAAATCGGCACCCACTGCCTTTGCTCTTCAGCGTAGTGGTGCCTTGAGGGTTTTGGAGCGGGACGGCTGGTGAGCGGCGTCATGAGGCGCCGCTTTCCAAGCCTACGGTGCTGCGGCGCCGAATGCGCAGGTGAGCGAGCGGCGTCTGAGCGAGCGAGCCGTAGCGAACCGGCCGTCCCGCTCCAAAACCCGAACTGGTACCCGGAGGCACTTGTGCGTCTGCAGAGTTACGCTAGGAACTCTCGGGTTTTTCTGGTAGCATGGGGACAAACAGAGGGGCGATAAACTTAAAGTGGATTATAGATATGAAGTATAAATATTTAATATTTATAATTTTAACATTAATATATACCGTGGCAGGTGCGTCTCAGGCACCAGACATGAGACTGGGCGACATGATGGGGTCTGCACCGGTGCTGCCTGAGGCGAAGCACCCACCGCAGCCGGCAAAGGCGCCTCCCCCGGTTTCTGCCTCAACACCACCCGCTGCGCCGGCGACCGGGGTGGAGCCGATCCGGTCGACCACCCCCGACGACCTGAACCTCTACAGAAAACAGGGGCACAGGGACGCGAAGTGGGACGAGTTCATAACCCCGGCCTTTGAGTGCTTCGACGCCGACCGATTCGCGACAGCGGGAATCTTCCTCAGGAAGGCCTACGAGCTGGGCTGCCGCGACCCCCTGGTCATCTTCCGGCTCGCAATATGCCGCGAGAGCGCAGGCGACGCGAAACTGGCGGCGGAGCTCATGATCGAGGCGGAAAAGGGGCTCGCCTCGCGCTATCCCGGCCACCCGCTGTCGCAGGCCATAAGCAAGCACGCGGGACGGGCACTCTACAAGGCGGACCGGTACAAGGAGGCCCTGCCCCATCTCAGGAAGGCGCTGGAGAGGGAGCCCGGCGACTTCATGCTGCTGCTCATGGCCGGCCAGGTCGAGCGGATGGAGAAGAACCTAAGCGAGGCGCGCTCGCTCTTCGAAAAGGCGATTGCCTCCGGGGCGCCCGCCGGGATGATCCCCGATCCGGCGCTGACCCTCCTTCGGGAGCTCGTGATCCTCACCTACGAGCTCAAGGACTTTGCGGCCTGCGAGGCATATGTAGCGATGGTGAGGGAGCGCGACCCGCAGGACAGGGTGGCCGCGGAATACGACCGCAGGCTCAAGTCAGCGCGCGCCCGCGAGAAGGAGCTGGAGATAATAAAAAAAATGGTGCAGTGAAAACATGAAACGATTGGCCCGCGAAGACAAGCGATAGAACGCGATGAAACTCCGATGACAGGGCGATGGAAATGCGATCATTTACAGCCATCGCATGAGCCCCCAGAGCATCTTGCTGACCTCGGAAAGGCGCGATTTGAGCGAGAGCGCCCTCTCCTCGCGGATGAGCCCGAAGGCAAACATGAGGTCCACGCAGGCCGCGACCTCGGAGGCTGAGGCCCGGGCGATCTCGAAAAACCGGCGCCGCTCGGCATGACTCCTCCGGGCGTTTCCTTCGGCCGTGTTGAGAACCACAGAGGCCATCGCCCTTCGCTGCTGATCCAACAAGTATCCCAGGCCCTTGGGCCACCTGGCACCCCCCTTGCTTAACTCCTCTGCCAGCCTCACTGCCCTGCGGTAGCACTCCAGTTTTTCGTGCAACATAAACACCTCCAAAGGTTCGGTTTTCGTTTCGGGCTCCCGCCCGATTGAGAGCCCGAAACGAAAACCGAACCAAAAGGAGGTCGTATGAATCACGAAAAACTGGAGTGCTACAGGCAGTTGCTTTCAACGGCAGAGGAGGTTGCAAGGCGGGTGACCAGGTGGCCGCGGGGCCACGGCTACCTAGCCGATCAGCTCAGCCGGGCGATGGCCTCGGCCGTTCTCAATCTGTCCGAGGGAAATGGAAAACAGAGGCAGGGCATCGAGCGGCGCCGCTTCTTCAGGATCTCAATGGGTTCAATCTCCGAGGTCGCGGCCGCGCTCGACCTCGCCCATGCCTTCGGCCTCATCAAGAGGCCCGAGCAGGAGTCGCTCAAATCGCGCCTCCGCCTGGCCTATGTAAAAATAAGGGCCTTGCCGTAGCAAGGCCCCTTTTTTTCTCTCGGTTTTCCGTGTCTCAGTTCTCCCGATCTCCTCTCTATTTTTTTGGAAATAAGAACCCCGGGAAGCCGAAGCTAACCCGGGGCCTTTGGGGGAGCTCACTAACCCTTCATCTCAAGCAGAGGCGTTCCTCCGCCTCATCGCGATCGCCTTCACCGCGGCCAGCAGCACGCCCATGAGGTAGAACATGCTGGTGGGCGAGCCTCCCGCCGAGCCGACCATGGAGCAGCCTTCCCTTCCCAGGGTCGCGCGGCTGATGTTCTCGGTGCTGAAGCCGCGGCCGCCGTGTATCATCTCGTCGTAGTCGCTGAAGCCGTCGAGATCGGAGTCGGGGTTGCGCGGATCGGTCTCGAGGTAGCGGCCCTCCGCGTCCACGTCGCGGATCCCGTTGCAGTTGAGGTCCTCGCCCAGACCCATGCCGGCTATCCAGCCGTCCGGCAGCCCGTCGCCGTCGGTGTCCCACGAGAGCGCGTTGGTCTCCGCGCCGACGTCGTACACTCCGTTGCGGTTCGCGTCCTCGATGCCGTCGGGAACGCAGTCGCCGTCGGTGTCGATGTTGGTCGGGTCGGTCCCGTAGCGCAGCTCGTAGCCGTCGGTGAGGCTGTCGCCGTCCGTGTCGGAGTTGAGCGCGTTGGTCTCGCCCAGGTGCGGCTCGTACACGCCGTTGCGGTTTCCGTCCTCGATCCCGTCCCACACCCCGTCGCCGTCCGTGTCGGGGTTGTAGGGATCGGTCCCGAGCATCATCTCGTGCAGGTCGGATAGCCCGTCGCTGTCCGAGTCGAGGCCGTCGGCCGTGCCGTCCTCGCTGCCTATGCAGTTCGGGTCGGTGTTGAGCCTGCAGCCGGGGAGCTCGTCCTTGTCATGCATGATGTCGCCGTCCGAGTCGACCATGCAGGGATTGGAGTTGTAGAAGAATATGGAGTTTCCGCCGTACTCCTCACTGTCCGTCAGCCCGTCGTTGTCCGAGTCCTTGGCGTTCGGGTCGGAGCCGTGCCCGATGCCATCCACCCAGATCGTGGCGTCCTGCAGCATGGCCTTGAAGAGGTCCGGATCTATGATGTCGCCGTCGATCTCGACCTTGTCGGAGATGCCGTCGCCGTCGGTGTCGGCGTTCCTGGGGTCGGTGTCGAAGGTGCCGATGCCCTTGCACATCATGCCGGTGCGGTCGACGAAGGTGATGTACCTGTCGCCGTCCATGTCCTCTCCCAGGTCGGTGAGGCCGTCGCCGTCAGTGTCGATCAGCGCGGGGTTGGTCCTGTAGGGCCAGCCGAAGACCTCCTCGAAGTCGGAGAGGCCGTCGGCGTCGGTGTCTAGCTTAATCGGGTCGCTCTCCGAACGGACGATGCCTGCGAGTCCGTTCTGGGGAGTGTCGACCTTGCCGTTCTGGTCCTTGTCCTCCAGGCAGTCGCGCACGCCCTCCGAGTCGCGGTCGAGGAAGCAGGAGAGCACCTGAAGGGGCCTGCCGCCGTTGCTGTAGACCTCGCGCGGGTTGCAGCTGTAGTTCGGGTTGACCTCGTTGAATGCGTCGGAGTAGCCCATGGCGACCTTGTTCGTGAAGGGGCAGACGTCCGATTCCATGTCGCCCAGACCCATGCCGTCTATGAGGTCGTCGCCGTCGGTGTCCTGGTTATACGGATCCAGCCCTATGGTCTGCTCCTGCGTCGGGGTGCAGCTCCAGCTCCAGCGCTCCGCGCAGTCGGGTATGCCGTCCCTGTCGATGTCGGAGCAGCTGTCATGGATTACCTGATAGTCTATCACATCGATGCAGTCGTCCGGATCGTCGCCGCAGAACTTCATGGTCTGCTCGAAGAGATCGGGCACGCTGTTCCCGTCCTCGTCGGTGAGCTGGATCTTGGTGCCCACCTGCTCCCAGAACTTCTCGTCCGCATGGAGGGAGACGTAGGTCATTATCTCGCCCTCGACGCACAGCGGGGTGCACTTGTTGTCCGGGTGCATCCTCTGCGGGCAGCGGTCGTTGAGCCACGCCGGATTGCTCATGGTCAGAGCGCTGCTGTGGTACTCGCTGCACGAGGCAAAACCCACCCAATCGGTCTCCTGGGCGTCGATCGCCGCGCAGCCGGGGCCGTCGCCGTCGCACACGCAGTCGCCGTCGGTGTCCGCGTTGCGGGCGTTGGTCTCGCCGTTGACCTCGTTGTAGATGCCGTTGAAGTTCGTCGCCGAACTGACCGACTCGTTTATGCAGGCCATGGGGTACAGCCCCCTGCCGCTGCCGCTGGTGAGGATCCCCCCGATGTTGAACGGGGATGCGGAGACCGGCTCGGAGAGGTAGTTGCTCCCCGTGCCGCCTGCCACGTAGATGCCGTACATGATACCCTTGTCGAAGCCGTTGTTCGGGTCGGCCTTGAGCTCGTCGGTGCACTCCACCATGGAGCCCGCGTCCGCCTCGCCCGGGCCGGCCGGATAGTAGGTGTTGCCGATGGTGTCGAGATACCTCCAGTAGGCCCTCGCATAGGGATTGAACACGCGCGAGCGGTCCTCGGTGCCGTCTTTCAGCGAGTCGTTGTCGCTGTCCTCGTCCTTGCAGTCCGGGGTCCCGTCGCCCTCCGTGTCGGTGGGCTGGGGCTTGAGCTCTATCCCCTTCTCGCCCACGAGCGTGCCGAATTCGTCATTATAAGTATCGTCCAGGTAGTCCTTGCTCGCGTAGAACTTCCACGCGGTGAGGAAGTCGTACCGGTCCTTGCCGTCCTTTATGCCGTCGAAGTCGCTGTCGGGCCTGAACCAGCAGGTGAGCTCGGTGTCGTCGCAGTTGCAGTTCGCGTGCATGGGATCGTAGACCCACTTCCCGGCCTTCTTCCTGATGCCCATCTCGAGGAAGTCGGGTATGCCGTCCATGTCGCTGTCGGTCGTGGTGTCCACCATCTGGCCCGACTGCATGTCGGTCGCGATGGAGCACTCGCCCACCGTGAACCACTCGACCAGCTTGTCCATGCTCCAGGTCGTCGCGCCGTCCGTGTCGTAGTCCTCTCCGCTGCCGGAGATGTCGGTGCAGTCGTTCTGGCCGTTGGTCAGCCGCTTGTAGGCGCTCGCGCGGCCCATGAGCTCCCAGTCCTTGCTCACCGGCACCAGCACGAACTTCGCGCCCGTGAAGGCCTCCTGGCCGTCCGCCTCGGGGTCGAAGTAGAACTTGAACGTCCCCTCCTTGCCCTTGACGCCCATCGCCGAGTTGTTGCCCACCACGCCGGCGAATTTCATCTCGGTGTCGCTGACCATGAAGACCGCGAGGCGCGCCACGCTCTTGTCCACGACGAGGTCCTTGCACTGGATCTGGTCGAATCCGCCCTCGCCGTCCTCGTCGAGTTCCTCCACCTGAGCGAAGAACCCCTCCACCATATAGCGCTGGCTCGTGCCGATCTGCCTGACCTCGGTGACCAGGGGCACCACCTCTTTATTGGACTTGAGGAGGAGCTCCGCAGTCACGGAGATGTCGATCTTGGAAGTCCCGGCCGGATCGGAGACGCCGGAGAGATCGCCCAGCATCTGATTCACGGAGTAATACTCCTCCTCCTCCCAGATCAGGATGCCCTCGTCCGTCACCGCGTCGTAGCCGTCGTTGTCGACCGAGCCCACGCGGTTGGTCATGATCACTATGTTCGTGCCCGCGTTGCTCTTCGAGGAGTCGTCCAGTATGCCGACGCCGCTGTCGGTCGAGGCCTGGAACGTGCAGTTGGGCAGCACCTTGTTGCCCGTGACCCCGGGGCCGAACTCAAGGCCGGTCTCCCCGGCCGAGTTGACCTCGATGTCGCTCAGCCTCGCGTTGTTTCCCAGTAGCCTGACGCCCGCGCCGTCCACGTTGTTGATCTCGACGTCGGTCAGCTTGACGCCCTCCGCCTCGACCGCGATGCCGTTTCCGGAGTCGTAGATGTCGATATTGCTCGCCTCGGACTTGGTCCCCGATATCTTGACCCCGTCGTTGTCCATGTCGCTTATGGAGATCTCTTCGATCTTGCCGTCCTTCTTCTTCAGGCAGATCCCGCTGTGGTTGATGCCCGACTTTCCGGAGATGCTGAGGTTCTTGATGGTGACTTCCTCGGCGCTCACGTAGATGGCGCAGCCGTGGCCCGAGTTGCCGTCCGTGGCCGTGTGCCCAGACCACTTCGAGAGGTTGATGGTCTTGCCGTTGCCGTCGATCTCAAGGCCCTTGGCAGGCCCCAGTATCACGGCGGGGCTCTCCATGAACACATCGGTCATGAGAGTTATTTTGTCGTAGCAGGCGTAGTGCTGCCCGTCTATTTTGTTGGCGTACCAGAGCGCGCTGCGCAGGGATATGCCCGTGCTGCCGGGCGTGTGGTCCCAGCCGCCGTTATTGATCTCGCACTTGCCGAGATCGTCGGGATCGATGCCATCGGGCGGCGAACCCTTGGCAAATGCTGCCTGGGAGAGGCACAGGGCCAGGCACAAGGCCAGCGCCCCGAGCACCCTCGTCATCCCCTTTATCGTCATCTTCATCTTGACCTCCGTGTGATCCGTTCTCCCCCTGAATTCATCCGATCAGGATCCCCCTCCCGATCATTTGTTCACGAGATTCAACAGGCCCTCCAGGCCCAGCATGATAACGAAGGCGTGTGACACGCCCGTTGTCTTGACGCCGGCCCAATCCTCCTGCGGCTTGGTCCTCAGCCCGCTGTAGCCTGCGCTGAGCACTAACGCCATACCCGCATGTTCTCCTTCGAACGGGATCGCGACCTTGGCCAGGGCGAGCACGCCGTCGGCCTTGAGCTCGTCCATCACCGTGCCGACTATCGTCTCGCCCGAATATGCGTGCCTGTAGCCGAACTCGGCGCCGAGCGCAGCGAACTCGTGCACGCGGCCCATCACCTCGATGCCCGCATCCACGGTCAGAATCGGCTTGAGGTCCTGATATATCCCGTTGCCGTAGTTGTAGTCCTCCTGGGCCACCCAGCCGAGCGCGGTCTGCAACGCGATCCTGACTCTATCGCCGGCCGCGAATGCGAATTTCAGCCCTGCCCTGCCGGAGAACAGCCTTGACTCCGCATCCTTTGCCGGCTCGAAATTCGGGTCCTCACCCGACTGGAGATCTCCCTCCGGGCCCTCGCCCACCTTGGCGCCGTCGAAGGAGAAGCTCATCGTGTTGATGCCCACATCGGCCATCAGCCCCAGTTGAAAGCGGGACTTCCAGGACGCCTCGCCCTCGACAGATTCATCGGCCTCGTCGCCCTCATCGGCCTCATCGGCTTCATCGGTCTCATCGGTTTCATCAGTCTCATCGGTCTCATCGGTTTCACTGGTCTCAGTGGTCTCAGTGGTCTCAGTGGTCTCATCGGCAGGAGCGATGCTCAACGCGAGCATCGAGTGCTCCTCTTGAGTAAGACCGGAACTCCGGCTGATCTCCGACTCGGGATCGTACGCCTCTCCCAGATAGCTGTCGGTACAGGTCTTCACATTATCAGGGGAAGCAGCGTCGCCCCCCATAACCCCCTGGCAGGCGTCATAGAGGCTCATGGACGGAGTGAGGCATCCGTAGTCCTCTTCCTTTCCCGGGCAATACCCCTTGACGATCGTCATTTTGTCGCTCATGGCTCTTCTCCTCTTTGTGCCCCCTGAAAAGACGCATGCATACTCGTCTACGTTTTCTTCCATCTTCATTATCGGGTGAGGCCGAAGAAAGTTGCGTCATTTTTATCAAAGGCCCGTGAGGGGGGCGGGCACAGGGCGCCAAGGCACAAAAAAGTGACAGATTTATAGGGGGTTATAAAGACGCACCGCGTCCTGCGCATCGCGCAAAAAATTTATTTTTTGAGGAAAAAATACGGAAAAAAAACGGCGGACAAAATCGGCCTGCAGGGCACTATTGACAACTATTTATATTATAAGGGGTCAGAGCGATTCGACCACGATGGCCGTGGCGCCGCCGCCGCCGTTGCAGAGGGTGGCAAGGCCCTTTTTCGCCTTTTTCGCCTTCATCGCATAGAGGAGGGTCGTGAGTATCCTGGCGCCGGAGGCGCCGATCGGGTGGCCGAGGGCGACTGCCCCTCCGTGGATATTCACTTTGGAGTTGTCTATCCCGAACTCCCGCACAGCGGCCATGGTCACCGCAGAGAAGGCCTCATTAATCTCAAATAAATCTATATCTTTAATAGTTAGCTTGGCTTTATCAAGCACTGCTTTAATTGCCCCGACAGGGGCGGTCGTGAACCAGACCGGCTCGTGGGCAAAGCTCGCGTGTGCCACGACCCTTGCCATGGGCCTGATTTTGGCCTTATCCGCCCAATCCTCGGACATGAGGACAAGGGCGCTGGCCCCGTCGGAAACTGAGCTCGCGTTGGCCGCGGTGATCGTGCCACCCTGTTTGAAGCTGGGTCTGAGCCCCCTCATCTTCTCGAAGTCCGCCCTCCCCGGCTCCTCGTCAATGTCGAAGGTCACGCTCCCGCCCTTCCTCCCCGGCACCTCCACCGGCACGATCTCGGCCTTGAAGGCGCCGGAGGCGATCGCCCCCTGTGCCTTTTTGTAGCTCGCGGCCGCGAACTCGTCCTGCCCCTCCCGGGTGAACCCGTACTTCTCCGCGCACAGCTCCGCGCAGGCTCCCATGTGCTGGTTCGAGTGTATGTCCCAGAGGCCGTCGTGGACCATGCTGTCCACGGCCAGGGAGTTCCCCATGCGCATGCCGGAGCGGGCGTCGGGCAAAAGATACGGAGCGCGGGTCATGGACTCCATGCCGCCGGCCACCACGATGCGGTTGTCGCCGGCGCGTATGAGCTGGTCGGCCAGCATCACGGCGCGCAGCCCGGAGCTGCAGACGCGGTTTACGGTGATCGACTCGACCGAATCGGGGATGCCTGCCGCGATCGCGGCCTGGCGCGCGGGGTTCTGGCCCAGCCCCGCCGCGAGCACGCAGCCCATGAGCACCTCGTCCACGTCGGAGGGGGCCACCGACGCGCGCCTGAGCGCCTCGCGGATGACGCAGGCGCCGAGGTCGGTCGCCTTGACGGAGGCGAGCCCGCCCTGGAACGAGGCGAGCGGCGTGCGGACTGCGGAGAGGATCACAGAATGAGTCATCGCAGGACCTCCATTTTTCGGGGCCCGGGATTCGGGACCCGGGATCCGGAACGTCAATTCGCGTCACGTGTCACGATTTCGGATCGTACGGATATTTCAGAGCCAGATCCTCGAAGGTCTTACGCTCCTCGGAGCCTATGTCTTTGGGCGGAACGATCTTCACGATCACATACTGGTCCCCCTTGCCGCGCTCGCCGAGCTTCGGCGCCCCCTTGCCCTTGAGCCTGAACTTCTGGCCGCCCTCGGTGCCGGAGGGCACCTTCATGCTGGCGTGGCCGTCGAGGGTGGGGACCTCGACCGCGGCCCCCAGCACCGCATCATATATAGTGATGGGGACCTCGGTGTAGACGTCCGCCCCCTCGCGCCAGAAGTCGGGGTGGGGGCTCACGTGTATGCGCAGGTACAGGTCGCCCGATCGGCCGCCGCCGAAGCCGGGCTGCCCCTTGCCCGAGATGCGGACCTTGGAGCCGTTGTCCACGCCGGCCGGGACCTTGACCGTGAGTTTCTCGACCTTGTCGCCGCGGCGTATGGATATCTTGCGCTCCGTGCCGGCGATCGCCTCCTCGAAGGCGACCTCCACTTCCGCGTAGGTGTCGTGGCCGTTGACCGGCGCCTCGGGCCCGCTCCTGCCCCACTCGGGCCTCGGGGCCTTGCGCCTCACCCCGCCCATGTTGAAGAGCTCGCCGAAGAGATCGCCCAGGTCGCCGAAGTCCGCCTGCCTGAAGTCGAACCCCTCGGGGCCCGCTCCCGTGGACTGCCAGCTGAAGCCCCCGGGGCCCGCCCCGCCGAAGCCCCCCTGGCTGAAGAGGTCGTATTTCCTCCGTTGCTCCGGGTCGGAGAGGACGTTGTAGGCCTCGGAGATCCCCTTGAACTTCTCCTCCGCCGCCTTGTCGCCGCGGTTCACGTCGGGATGGTGCTGCTTGGCGAGCCTGCGGTAAGATTTCTTGATCTCGTCAGCGGAGGCCCCCCTCGGGACGCCGAGCACCTGGTAGTAGTCCTTCATGGCGCCCGATATTCAGGCCCTAACGCCTTGATGTCAATTGGTTTTAGAAGCTAGAGACAGCCATTCAGACTGAGCGAATCGGGCCGTTCTTCTCGCTCCGCTCGTCGCCTCATGCGCCGTCTCCTCGCTGGGCCACGTCGGCCGGATCATAACAGGCTACGGCACCCGGCCTCCGTGAGCCCCGCTGCGAAGAACACCCCGATTCGCTCAGTCAAAGCGACACCGTTCGGCCTCTGTGTGGCATAGTGTCGAGAGTCTCAGTTTCGTATTCACAGGGCGCGCGAGAGGGGGGAGGCGTCGGCGGGGTGGTTGGCCCGGAGTCTCGCGAGGTCATATACGAAGGATGCGCGGTCAGCTGACGGCGGGGGCAGCGGCCCCGCGTCCATGCGGAGGGCGTCGCAGGGGCACGCCTCGACGCATGCGTTGCAGCAGATGCAGGCGAGCATGTCGATCTCGAACGAGGAGGGCGCGCCCTCCCCGGCCTCCATCGCGATGCACTTCACGGGGCAGGCGATCGCGCAGAGCCCGCAGGCGTCGCAGCGCACCGCGCCGTCGGGGCGAAGCATGAGCCTCGGCGCGAAGGCCGGGGCCGCCTGGACGCGGGCCCGGGCTGCCCTGCCGGACCCCGTGCGCGCGATCGCGCCGGAGAGCCTCGAGAGGGCGGCGAGCCACAGCGTCCGCAGGGCGGACGGGATGAACAGGAACTCAGCGAAGGGGCTGCGATGTCCGTCGATCACGAGGGGAAAGTAACACAGCGGGTGCTCAATGCAAGCTCACCGAGCCGGGCCGCTGGGCGAAGAGCAGGTCGAGCGATCGGCGCTCGAAGGGGTCCTCGGCGAGCCCGTGCCAGTGCCCTATGGCCGGCTCGCCGTACTGCCACGAGAGCATGATCTCACGGCCGAAAAACCAGGTGTGAAAGCCGACCATGCCCAGGTCCACGTCGCACAGCACTGCCCCGGTGTCCGCGATGTCGTCGAGGATGTCTAGGTACTCCTCGGAGAGCTCCTTTATCCTCGCGCCTATGGCCGGCAAGGCCCGGCAGCCGCAATCGAGGCGGCCCTCGATGGCGTCCTCCACGTCTATCCTCACGCCCGCCGCCTCGGCGGCCCTGCAGAGGTCGTTGACCTTGAGCTGTATCTTCGCGAGCTCCGCGAAGAGGTGCTCCAGCTCCGGTATCATGCCCTCCGCCTCCACGAGGTCGAAATATTTTCTCAGCTCGTGCATCCCGCTCAGCCCTTTCCCTTCGCAGCGGTGATCTCCCTCTGCGCCTGGTACTTGCCCTTCTTGTCCGCGTACGAGACACGGCACGGCTCGTCTGCGCCCAGGAATATCACCTGGCCCATCCCCTCGCCCGCGTAGATGCGGGCCGGCAGCTTCGTGGCGTTGGATATCGCGATGGTCGCGTATCCCTCCCACTCGGGCTCGAACGGCGTCACGTGGATGTGCACCCCGCAGCGGGCGTAGGTGGACTTGCCGTACGTGACCGTGAGCACGTCCCTGGGTATGCGGAAGTACTCGACCGTTCGCGCAAGCACGTAGCTGTTCGGCGGGATCTCGCAGACCGGCCCCTTGAAGTCGCGGAAGTGCACGTGGCCGAAATCCTTGGGGTCCATCACCCCCATTCCCGCCGGGTCGAAGATCTTGAACTCGTCGGCGATGCGGAAGTCGTAGCCGTAGGAGGCGAGCCCGAAGGAGATGCCGGTGCGCACCTGCCCCTCCTCGAACGGCTCGATCATGCGCTGTTCCTTCGCCATCTTCCAGATCCACCTGTCCGATTTCACCGCCATAGCGCCTCCCGGAAACTCTCTGGGACCAAGGTCCGGCGGAATATACACAACGCCGGAGGGAGTTCAAGGAGAGACCCAAAAATTTACGGGAAGGCATTTGGCCTTCCCGTAAATTTGGCGACCCCAACGGGACGCCGGCTCGCGGTTCCCACTCGCCGGCACTTCAACATCAGATGAACCATTCTGTCTGAAGGTCGTCGAACAGCGGCCTCTCGGCCGCGGTTCTCGTCCCCCAATGGCTCAAGGAAATGGGGGGCATAAAGCCCCCCATTTCCTTGCGACCCCAACGGGACTCGAACCCGTGCTGCCGCCGTGAAAGGGCGGTGTCCTGACCGCTAGACGATGGGGTCCTATCTGTGAGCCGCCCCGGATTCGAACCGGGGACCCACGCCTTAAAAGGGCGTTGCTCTACCGACTGAGCTAGCGGCCCGCCTTACCGCCTAAATTGCTGATTTTCTTAACCCAAAAGACGCCGCAGGTAAAGCCAAGATGCGCACACAGGGCCGGCCCCGTTAACAGATGGTGCGCCGGATGTCAATTCGCCCCCGCCTCTTTTTTATTTGACTAAACAGCCGTTTTCCAAGATTGTAGGCCATCGAATTCAACGAAATAACCAAAAGGAGGGGATTGATATGGCAAGCGAAACTCTGGTGGTGGTCTCCAAGATCAAGGAGTACGTGAAGACCAAGGGCATGCAGACCTCTGAGACGGCGGTGGACGCCATTTCCAACGCAGTCCGCGAGCTCCTGGACAAGGCAGTGGCGCGCGCCAAGGACAACGGCCGCCAGACCATCAAGGACCGCGACATCTGAGTTGCAACGAAGTCGGCTAAAAGGACCCGGCGCCGCAGGCCCCGGGTCTTTTTGCGTCAGAGGCGGCCCTGTATGACAGAGGCCCTCCGCTGGGAAGAGGGGGCGTCCCTGCGCCTGTCGTAGAAGCGGGGCCTTGGGAGTATGGAGGCGAGAAATGCCGCCTCGCCCCTGCTCAGATCGGCCGCCGCCTTCCCGAAGTAGTGCCTGGAGGCGGCCTCGGCGCCGTAGATGCCGCCGCCCCACTCCACCACGTTGAGATACAGCTCCAGTATCCGCTCCTTCGAAAGGGTGCGCTCGATCTTGAGCGCGATCATGAGCTCCTTGAACTTCCTCAGCAGCGACTTGTCGGGGGACAGATAGAGGTTGCGCGCCAGCTGCATGGTGATGGTGGAGCCGCCGCGAGAGAAACGGCCGCGCCTGAGGTTGACCCTGGCCGCGTCCTTGATCGCCTCGATGTCATAGCCGTTGTGCGAATAGAAGCGGTCGTCCTCCGCTATCACCACCGCCTGCCTGAGGTACGGCGATATCCCGGAGAGCGGTTTCCAGGAAAACTTCAAAGGCCCGCTGCGGTCAGCGCGCATGTACGAGGTCACCCCGGGCCTCGCGAAGACAAGATGAGCGACCGGAGGCGTGCTCACGCACTTGGTGATCCAGAGGCACCAGGCGAGCCCCGCCGTCATCGCCGCGGTCATGAGGAGGGCGCCCCGCAGGGCGAGCCGCGATGATCTCATTTCGCCCCCCCCTTCCGCCCCACCGGCAGCGTCATCCGCACGGCGGTGCCCTGCCCCTTCGCGCTGAAGACCTGTATGTTGCCCCCGTGCTCGGTCACGATCGAGTGGGAGACGAACAGGCCGAGCCCGGTGCCCGATCTCCCCTTGGTCGTGAAGAACGGCTCGAAGAGATAGGGGATGTCGTTCTCCTCTATGCCGCAGCCCGTGTCGGACACCTCGATCTCCACCGCCTCCCCGCGGCCCGAGGTGGATATGGTGAGCTCGCCGCCCTCCTGCATGCTGTCGAGGGCGTTGATGAGGATGTTGAGCGCCGCCTGGTGCAGCCTCTTCTCGTCGCCTGACACCCTGGGCAGCCTCTCGTCGAGGAACCACCGGATGTTGATCCCCCTGTCCGCTTTGCTGGAGAGGAGCCCGAACGCGCTCCTGAGCACCTCGTTGACGTCGACCGGAGCGAACTCCACCTTCGACCGCGAGGCCTCGGAGAGCCTTCCTATGATCTCCGATATGCGTTTGAACCCCTCCAGCACGTGACCGTAGGTGCCCATGCCGCCCTCGCCCACGTGGCCGGCCAGCGCCTCGAGGTGGAGCAGTATGCCCTGAAGAGGGTTGTTGATCTCGTGGGCGAAGACCTGGCTGAGCCTTCCCATGGCGGCCAGCCTCTCGGCGCCGAGCATCTCCTCCTCGAGCCTGCTGCGCTCGATCTTCTGCGCCACTATCCTGCAGGCGCTGCTCAAGAGCTCGATGTCTACATCGTCCCAGCGACGGCTGCGGTCGCACTGGTCGAAGCCGATGAACCCGTGGGGCCTGCCGAAGACGAAGATGGGGATCGAGAGCACCGATTTCACCGACGTGGAGTTGAGCAACTCGACGAGCTCTGCGGACGGGGCCGCAGAGACATCCTCCAGGCAGACGATCCTGCCCGCCAGCATCTCTTTGCTCCACCACGGCTGCGCGCCGATCGGCACATCCTGCAGCATCTCCCTCGTGGGCTCGACGCCGGGCGCCACCCACTCGTGGGTGTTGCTGGCCGTCTGCCGCTCGTGGTCGTAGAGGAAGAAGTAGGAGCGGCTCACCTCAAGCCCCTCCCCGAGGATCGATATCACCGAGCCGAGGAAATCGTTCATGCGGTGGCGCGTGATCGAGCTGCGCACTATCTCCCTGACCATGTGCTCGAAGTGGACGCGCTGGCGGAACATGGACTTCGCCCGCTCGGAGCCGATCTGGAGCTCCTCCACCATCCTCTTCATGTCGGTTATGTCGCGGCTTATCCCTATGACCGCCCTCACCTCGCCGTGCGCGTCGAGGACAGGGTTGAGCGAGGTCGAGTAACAGCGGCTCACGCCCTTTATCGCGATCCACTCCTGCAGGGCCAGCGGCTTGCCTGACGAGATGACCTGCGCGTTGTTGCGCATGAAGGGGCGGCCCATCGCGGGCCCGAACGCCTCCACCGGCGTCCTGCCGATCACATCCTCCTGCCTGAAGCCGCACTCCTCGAGGCCGCGCCTGTTGAACATCGCATAGCGGCCTTCGCGGTCCACCACATAGACGAGGTCGTCCACCGCCTCGACGAAGGCGCTGTATATCTGTGCGCTTGACAGCCCGGGGCGCTTCCTGACTGGGCTCATGGCAGGGACGTGGGGAGGGGGGTCAACCCTTCCTCACCCTCTTCTTCTTGGGCCTGACGGCCCTGACACCCTTGCGGGGCTTCAGCATGTCAGCGACGCTCTCGAACAGCGCGGCGCGATCGATCGGCTTCGAGAGGCAGACGTCGGCGCCGAGCTCCTTTGCGCGATCGACGTTGCGCTCCGAGCCGAAGCCGGTGAGCACCATTATCTTCACGTGGGAGAGCGCGGGCGAGCGCCTGATGCTCTGGCACACCTTGAAGCCGTCCATGCCCGGCATGACAAGATCGAGTATCACGATGTCGGGCTTCACAGACTCCATGATCGTGCCCGCCTCGAAGCCGTCCGATGCCGTGTAGACCTCGATCTTCTCCGGAAAACCGCGCAGCGCGTCCTGGATCGCCGTGCGGATCACCTCCTCGTCGTCGACGACCAGGAGCTTCCTGGGGGCCGGCGCCGCCCTGTCGTCCATGGGTATCCCGTGTTCGCGGCAGAATATCCGTATGTCCTCGGAGTTGATCCGGAGGTGGCCGCCGGCGGTGCGGTAGGCGTTGAGCAGCCCCCTCTTTATCCAGTTCTTGATCGTGTTGTAGCTGACCCTGCAGAGCTTCGCAGCCTCGAATGTGGTGAGCACGTCCTTCTGGCGCATCTGATTTCCCTCCTTGGGCGTCGGTCCTCCGATTACGTTATAGAGATTGCACAATTGATACGTGAAGTTGCGCTCTTAGCAGATAGGGGATTATTCGACAACCCAAAATATAAAATCGCCGAATTCCATGATTTATGGCGCTTATTTATGCATAAAAAAAAGACCCACCGCAGCGTTGGAAATTCAACCATGAATTTGCTATAATTGTCTTGGCCAGGTCGGAGTGCGGGAATCAGCCAATTTTTCAAAACAGCCTGAACCAGGCTTGAAAGGAGGATAGGCGATTCCCTTCCGGACTTGGCCTTTTTTTATCCCCGCTTCAGCAGCGCTGCGAAGAACCCGTCCCAGTCGCCGAGCCGCGGATCTGTAAAAAGAAAACCCTGATCGGTGACGATCCCGCCCGGATCGACGCCGCGCCGCAACATGACCTCCCCGGCATCGACCGTCTCAAATCCGCCGCGTGCGATAAACCGCGCGACGACGCGTTCGTTCTCCTCCGCGAGCAGGCTGCACGTGGCGTAGAGCAGCCTCCCGCCGGGCCTCACAAGGCGCGCACAGCGCTCGAGCAGCCCAGACTGCAAAGCCGCCATCCCGCCCGCGGTCTCGGCGTCGATGCGCCACTTGAGGTCAGGGGCGCGCCTGAGCGTCCCGGTCCCTGTGCAGGGCGCGTCCACGAAGACCATGTCGAACGCCGCGCCCTCACTATCGAGCGCCGCTGCACCGACGGTCCTTGCGCACCTCGCCCCAGCCCGCGCCGCGCGCCTCGCGAACTCCTTCCTGCCGCGCCCCTTACTGTCGAAGGCGAGTATCTCGCCTCGGCCCCCCATCATTGCGGCGAGCGCGAGCGACTTGCCTCCCGCGCCCGCGCACGCGTCCAGCACCCTCTCCCCCGGCCGCGCGTCGGAGAGGATCGCCGCCAGCTGGCTCGACTCGTCCTGCGCCTCGAAGAGGCCGTCCGTGAACGAGCGAAGGCCGCGGAAGTTCGACCGGATCGACAGCCTGAGCCCGAATGGGGAGCGCGGCGTCGGCGTCGCACCGATCCCCTCCGCTCGGAGCCTTTCGATCAACTCCTCCCTCCCCGCGCGCAGCGTGTTGACCCTGAGCGTAGGGCCCATGGGGTCGTTGAGGACCTTTGCCATCTCGCGCGCGCCCTGCGCGCCGAACCGATCGACGAGCGCGCCGTAGAGAAAATCAGGGAACGAGAAGAAGGCCGCGTCGCCGCCGGGAAAACGCTCGATGCCGACCGCTTCCACGTCCAGCCCGTCCAGCCGCGGATCAGGGCGGAGCGCGGCGCGCATGCGCTCGAAGTCGTCGCACGGGTGCCAGCGCAGGTAGGCCTCGGCGCGCAGCCTGTGGTCGGGCCTTGCGATGCCGGCGAGCCGCATGCAGGCGTCGATCCTTCTTCCCCAGCGGGCCACGCCGTAGACCGCGCGGGCCACTACCCTGCGCTGCCTGGAGTTCATTTCAGGATGGTCTTTCAGGTAGGAGTCGAGCAGCCGGTCGAGCGGCGCGGGCTCGATCTCGAACATGCGCAGGACGCATGCTGCATGATCGATGGCGTCCATCTCAGAATGGGCTCTTGAGTATCATGTGGGCGCTGCGCTCGGAGCCGACCGAGACGAGGGAGATGGGGACCTCGACGATATCCGCGATGCGGGCGAGGTAGTCCTGCGCCTCGCGGGGGAGTTCCCCCAGGGTGCGCGCGGCCGAGATGTCGCCATCCCAGCCGGGCATCTCCTCGTAGACCGGCTCGATCCGCTCAAACTGCGCGAGCTCCGCCGGGAAGTCGTCTATGACGTTCCCCTCGCAGCGGTAGCCGGTGCAGATCCTGAGCCTCTCCAGCCCGGAGAGCACGTCCAGCTTGGTGACCGCGAGCATGGTGAGGCCGTTGACCCGCGCCGCGTGTCGCACCACCACCGCGTCAAACCAGCCGCACCGGCGCCTGCGGCCGGTGGTGGATCCGAACTCCCTGCCCTTCTCCTGCAGGTACTCGCCGGTCCCGTCGCGAAGCTCCGTGGGGAACGGGCCGTTCCCGACGCGGGTGGTGTACGCCTTGGTGATGCCGAGGACCCCGTCGATCATCGTGGGGCCCACGCCCGCGCCGCAGCACGCCGCGCCCGCGACCGTGTTGGACGAAGTGACGTAGGGATAGGTCCCGTGGTCCACGTCGAGAGCGGTGCCCTGCGCGCCCTCGAACAGTATCTTCGCCCCCTCCTTGATCTTCCGGTGGAGGAGCTGCTCGGCGTCGCACACGTGGCGCGAAAGCAGCCTGGACCACTCCGCGGCGGAGTCCATGAGCTCGTCATAGACAACCGCTTTCCCGCCCAGCATCTCGATCTGGCGGTTCTTCATCGGAAGCACCGCGTCGAGCCTCGACTTGAGGACGTCGGGGTCCATGAGATCGCCCGCCCTTATCCCGAGGCGCGAGACCTTGTCCTCATAGGCAGGGCCTATGCCCCTGCCGGTGGTCCCGATCCTCGCGCCGCCGAGAGACTCCTCCCTGAGCTGGTCGATGACCTTATGATAAGGGAGCACGAGGTGGGCGCTCTGGCTCACAGCGAGCCTGGATTTGTCCTTGAGATACCCCTGCTGTTGGAGCCCGTCGATCTCGTCGATGAGGACCTTGGGGTCCAAGACGACGCCGTTGCCGATGATGCACAGGCACCTCTCGTGGAGGATGCCGGACGGGACGAGGTGGAGGATGGTCCTCTGCCCGCCTATGACCATCGTGTGGCCCGCGTTTGCGCCGCCCTGGTAGCGTACGACCACGTCCGCCTGCGGCGTGAGCAGGTCGATGATCTTCCCCTTGCCCTCGTCGCCCCACTGAGTCCCCACCACAATCACGTTTGCCATCATCTCTCCCTGCTTCTAGCTTCTAGCTTCTTTTTTTCAGCCCATCAGCTTCTCAAGTATCGCCTTCTGCACGTGCAGCCTGTTCTCCGCCTGGTCGAACACCCTCGACTGCGGCCCGTCCATCACCTCGTCGGTGATCTCGTCGCCGCGGTGCGCGGGAAGGCAGTGCAGGACGATGGCGTCTTTCTTCGCCAGCGAGAGCAGCTGGGCGTTCACCTGGTAAGGCCGGAACACCTTGAGCTTTTCCTGTTCGCCCTCGCCCTCCTGCCCCATGCTCACCCACGTGTCGGTGTTGATCACATCCGCATCCTTCACCGCCTCGCGCGGGTCGCGCACGAGCCTTATGTTTGAATAGCCGCCGTCCTTGACCTTGTCCAGTATCATCCCGGCGGGGTCGTAGCCCTCCGGGCAGCCGAGGGAGAGCGAAAAGCCCAGGATGATCGCCGCGTTGATCCAGGAGTTGGCCATGTTGTTGCCGTCGCCGACGTACGCTATTCGCCGGTCCCTGATGGAGCCCGTGTTCTCGACGACGGTGAACATGTCGGTCAGCACCTGGCAGGGGTGGACGAGGTCGGAAAGCCCGTTGATCACAGGCACGCTCGATGCCGACGCCACCCTCTCTATCCTCCTCTGCTCGAAGGTGCGCATCATGATGCCGTCCACGTAGCGGGAGAGAACGCGGGAGGTGTCCTCGTAGGTCTCGCCGCGGCCGAGCTGGGATGCCTGGGTGGTGAGGTTGAGGGCGTGGCCGCCTAGCTGGTACATCCCCACCTCGAACGAGACCCTGGTGCGCGTGGACGACTTCTCGAAGACCATGCCCAGCGTCCTGCCCTCCAGTGGCCTGTGGCGCTTGCCCGCCCTCTGCATCTTCTTGAGCTCCGCGGCGCGCTTCATGAGGCCAGTGATCTCGTCGGCGGTGAAATCGAACATGGTGAGCAGGTGTCTCGGCATCGAATCCTCCTTTTTGTGGCATCGTTCGCCTGCGGCCCGGGACGGCACCTACAGTATGTATCGCGACAGGTCGCGGTCCCTCACGATGTCGGAGAGGCTCTCGCTCACGTATTTCCTGTCGATCGTGACCGACTGGGGCGAGCGCTCCGGCGCGGTGAACGAGAGCTCCTCGAGCAGCTTCTCCATCACCGTGTGCAGGCGCCGCGCCCCTATGTCCTCGAGCTGCGCGTTCACCTCGGCCGCTATCTCGGAGACCTCGCGCAGCGCCTGCTCGTCGAACTCTATCTGCGTGCCCTCGGTCTTCATCATGGCCTTGTACTGCTTGACCAGCGAGTTGTCGGGCTCGGTCAGTATCCTGAAGAAGTCGTCCTTCGTGAGAGTGTCGAGCTCGACGCGGATCGGGAAGCGCCCCTGGAGCTCGGGAATGAGGTCCGACGGCTTGGAGACGTGGAAAGCGCCCGAGGCGATGAAGAGTATGTGGTCGGTCTTCACCACGCCGTACTTGGTGACGACCGTCGAGCCCTCCACTATGGGGAGGATGTCCCTCTGCACGCCCTCCCGCGAGACGTCCGGGCCGAAGGATCGCCCCTCGCCCCTGGGGCTCGCGATCTTGTCGATCTCGTCGAGGAACACTATGCCGTTCTGTTCGACCCTCTCCACCGCCTGCTTCACCACCGCGTCCATGTCGATGAGCTTGCCCGCCTCCTCGTCGGCGAGGAACCCGAGCGCCTCGGTCACCTTCATCTTCCTGCGCTTGCGGCCCGAGGGGACGATGTTCGAGAGCATGTCGCGGAGGTTGGCGCTCATCTCCTCGAGGCTGGTCGCGGCCACGACCTCGATCGGGCCGCGGGGTGCGCGCGGCGCGCCGTCCAGCTCGACCGAGCGGCGGTCGAGCTCGCCCCTCCTCAGCATCTCGCGCAGCCTCTCGCGGGTGGCACCGCGCTTGTCCGCGGCCGACTCCTCCGCGCCGGGGGCCTGCGGAGGCTCCGCCTCCTGCCCGGGCAGCAGCAGGTCCAGCAGCCTCTCCTCCGCCTGCTCGCTCGCGCGGGCCTTGACCCGGCGCCCCTCCTCCTCGCGAACCATCTTCACCGCGATCTCGGTGAGCTCGCGGATCATGGACTCCACGTCCTTGCCCACGTAGCCGACCTCGGTGAACTTAGAGGCCTCGACCTTGATGAACGGCGCCTCGGCGAGCCTCGCGAGACGGCGGGCGATCTCGGTCTTGCCCACGCCGGTGGAGCCGATCATTATGATGTTCTTCGGCACGATCTCGTCGCGCAGCGGGGCGTCGACCTTGCGCCTGCGCCACCTGTTGCGCAACGCGATGGCCACGGCGCGCTTGGCCCTGCCCTGGCCGATGATGAAGCGGTCGAGCTCCGAAACTATCTCGCGGGGCGTGAAGTTTTTCTCGCTCATGGGGTCGGCGCCTGGTCCAGTCCCACAACATGTATGCGGTCGTTGGTGTAGATGCAGATCCTGCTCGCGATCGCCATCGCCTCCTCGGCGATCCTCTTTGCGTCGAGGGCGGTGTGGGCCATGAGAGCGCGCGCAGCGGAGAGGGCGTAGGGCCCGCCGGAGCCGATCGCGGTGACGCCGTCGTCCGGCTCGAGCACGTCTCCCGTGCCGGATATCGTGAAGGTCTTTTCCGCGTCGGCCACGATCATCATGGCCTCGAGCCTGCGCAGCACCCTGTCGGTGCGCCATTCCTTGGCGAGCTCGACCGCCGACCTGGTGAGGGCGCCGCGGTGCTGCTCGAGCTTCTGCTCGAACCTCTCGAAGAGGGTGAACGCGTCCGCGCTCGATCCCGCGAAGCCGGCCAGCACCTTGCCGTCGCGCATGGTCCGGATCTTGTTGGCGGTCTCCTTGATCACCATGTTGCCGAAGCTGACCTGGCCGTCGCCCGCGATCGCGACCTTCCCGTCGCGGCGCACGCAGAGGACTGTGGTGGAATGAAACATGGCCTCTCCTGTGATGAGAAAGCCCGCCCTGCATATCAGGGCGGGCCGGATGAATCAAGGCTCGCGTTCACGACCCCGTATTCGACCGCCGGTCACCTGCCCGTCCGGCAGGCAGGCGAGTCACGAGTTACGAGTCACGTATTTCAAGCCTTCGGATGCGACTGGTCGTACGCCCTCATGAGATTCTCTATGCCCACGTGGGTGTACTTCTGCGTCGTGGAGAGGCTCGAGTGGCCGAGCAGCTCCTGTATGCCCCTCATGTCCGCGCCGGCGCCGAGCAGGTGCGTGGCGAAGGTGTGCCTGAGCACGTGCGGGGTGACGGTCTTCTGGACGCCGCAGCGGCGCATGTACTTTGCGATGAGCCGCTCTATGGAGCGCGCGGTGAGCCTCCCGCCGTGGCGGTTGACGAAGAACGCCTTCTCCTGGCCCCTGTCGTCGGCAAGCGCCTTTCTCTTCTCGAGGTAGTTGACCAGCGAGGCGCACGCCTTCTCCCCCATCGGCACTATGCGCTCCTTGCGCCCCTTGCCCATGACCCTCACGGTCTGAGCCTTGAGGTCCACATCGTCGATATCGAGGCCCACCAGTTCACTGACCCTCAGGCCCGACGCATAGAGGAGCTCGAGGATCGCCCGATCGCGTATCCCGAGCGCCCCCTCGTCCGCAGCGGAATCCAGGAGCGCAAAGACTTCATCGACGGTCAGGAACTTGGGCACCCTCTTGGGGATCTTCGGTGTGGCCACTTCCTTTGCAGGATTCACTTCAATCATGCCTTTTTTGATGCAATAGTTAAAGAATGTTCTTAAGGAAGCCAGCTTTCTTGCCATTGAAGAAGGGCTCCAGTCGTTCCACATCTTTGACATGAAATCGCGTATGATCGAGGCGTCGAGCTTTCCGATATAAGCCTCGCCGGATGCCGATATCCCGGGATAGCGGCCTTCGAGGTAGGCCAAAAACTGCTGCATATCCACCAGATAATTCTTGGAGGTATGCGGTGAGACATCCCGCTCATGCTTCAGATAATTGAAAAAACTATCGATAAGCTTTTTCATCAAGACCTCCCCCATTTAATGAGGGAGATTCTACTTAAAATTCATATTAAATCAATAAGTTTGTCGTATAAAGGGGCGGGCTGTGGAAAAGGCAGCTATCATGAGGATAATAAAGCTGAATACAGGAATTCCGGACAGGGGACCTGATGTGTTGACCGCCCGGACGAGAGTGCATGCGCCCCCGTCCGTGGGATAGAGCGGCCCTTCGCCGAGCGCCGATTGGGCCTCCTCTGTACGTGCGCCCCTGCTCCCGCCTGAATTTGAATCAGATGCCGGCTCCGGGCAGAGTTTCGCATCTTTATCATATATATCGGGTATCCCGTTGTAATCGGCATCCAGCCAGCCCCCCTCCTGCGCGTCGGGGCAGCCGTCGTTATCCGAATCATCGTCCCTGGCGTTTGGCACGCCGTCGCAGTCCAGATCGGAGATATCCTTCGGAGGGATACAGCCTGCCTCGCCGCGGATCGACTGGAAATCGAAGTCAGGCAGCCCGTCGCCGTCGAAATCGCCCGTCGTCTCCACATAGTCGCAGAGCCCGTCGCCGTCCGTGTCGACTATCGACGGATCGGTCTCGTCCGGGTCTACCCATCCGTTGCCGTTTTTGTCCTCCTCGCCGTCCTGCAGCCCGTCGAAGTCGGAGTCAGGGTTCAGCGGGTCCATGCGGTAGGGGTTTTTGTAATTCGTGCCCGCGGCCATGAGGCCGTGACAGCCGTTTTTGACCTCGGGCTGGATCACGCCCATCTCGACACCGTCAGACAGCCCGTCGCCGTCGGTGTCGCACATGTTGCGCATGGTGCCGAGCCTTCGCTCTTCGCCGTCCGGGATGCCGTCGCCGTCGGTGTCGGCGACCAGCGGATCGGACTCGTCGGTGCCGAGCTCACCGTCGCCGTCGCGATCGCCCTCCTCGCCGTCGATAATCCCGTCGCCGTCGGTGTCCGGGTTATGGGAATCGGTCTCCCCAAGCTCAGGCTCCCAGATCCCGTTGCGATTCGCGTCCTCCAGACAGTCCACAATCCCGTCGCCGTCAGTGTCGATATCGCATGAGACAACCGGTTTTGCCCCGATTATCACGCCCTCAAAGCAATAAGCGGTGCCGGGCAACAGCGCCGGATGCCACGCCAGAAAGAGGATCAAGATGAACGATGCCCTTGCGATGGAAGCCATATGCCCCTTTTTCGCCTCTTTCTCGAAATAGTTGCGCGCTTTTTTATGCCGGAACCGGGATCGTGTGGAGGCGCGGCGCGTCATGGGCCTGACGCGCCGCCCGTTGAAACCTAGCAACTTATCCGTAGGATCGCCGATAAGGACCCGTTCGAAGGAGAGGCTCCATGTCTGAACCCATATCAGCGGACAGTTGCCGTGCCATCTCGGATGAGACCGCCAGGCTGACCTGCGAGATATGCCGGCCCGACGATCAGGGCCATTTTGTGATCAGCACCGATAAGGGCGAGTTCACGCCGGAGACGGAGGAGAGTTGCGCGTTAATTCTGCCGTCCCTGATCAAAATGGGATTCAAGCTTCTCATGCAGGGCAGGACGCAGAGCCCTCCGCCGCGGGCGACGGGGCAGCAGGCGGCCCCCGCAAACCGGGAAACGGCCGCCGGAGATCAGCGGACCGCTCAAGACGGGACCGAGCCGCCGGCGGAGGCGCGGCAGGAGGCGACGACCGACGAGACGGAAACGGCCGATCCGGAGGGAGACGGCCGGGCGATAGGAGAAGAGATCATAAAACCGTTCACGGCCCGGATAGTCACGGACGGCAGGACGGTGAAGGTCTCGAGGACGCTGCTCCTCGGCAAAGGCAAGGGTTTGAACCTGCTTTTGGAATATTCAGCGCTGCCCGCCGAAGAGCCCGGATCATACATCCTCACCTACTCCATCTACAAGGACGGGGCGCCGTTTGAGATCCTGCGGAGCATGAGGTTCAAGGCAAGCGAAGGCAAGGCGAACCTTGCGTTCCGGATCAACGCCTCGTCAGAGGATTTCAGCGGGATCAGCTCAATCAATATCGTGGACCTGGGCCGGTGAACCTACCCCTTTGATTCGCCCCTGTACTTGCATCCCTTCCTGCCGCAGGCGATGTGCGGCTCGCCGCCCCTCTTCGAGGGCTTCTTCACAAGGACCGGAAACCCGCACAGCGGGCACGGCCCTGCGACGGGCATGTCCCACAGGGCGAACTTGCACTTGGGGTAATCGGCGCAGCCGTAGAACGGCTTGCCGCGCTTGGTGCTCTTCTGGACGAGCTCCGCCTTGCCGCACTCGGGGCAGGTGACGCCGGTGCCGATCGAGCGCGTGCCCTTGCACTCCGGGTACTTCGAGCACGCGAGGAACTCGCCGTAGCGCCCCCTGCGCACGACCATCGGGCTGCCGCATGCGGGGCAGAGCTCGTCGGTCGTCGGCGCCGAGGAGACGACTATGTTGCCCCCCTCGTCGCGGGTGAACTCCTTGGTGTTTCGGCAATCGGGGTAGCCCGAGCATGCAAGGAACTCGCCGTGGCGGCCCCACTTGATGACCATGGCCTTGCCGCATCTTTCGCACTCGATGTCGGTCTCCACGGTCTGGCGCTTGACGTCGCGCATCTTCACCCGCGCCTTGGAGAGCGCCTCCTGGAACGGCCCGTAGAAGTCGTTGAGTGTCTCGACCCAGCCGCGGCGGCCCTCCTCCACCTCGTCGAGCTCCACCTCCATCTGCGCGGTGAAGCCGACGTCTAGCACCCTCGGGAAGCTGCTCACCAGCAGGCCGTTGACCAGCCTGCCGAGGTCGGAGGGGTGGAAGCGGCCCTCCGCCTTGCGGACGTAGCCCTTGTCCTGGATGACGCTCATGATCGACGCGTAGGTGGAGGGCCTGCCTATCCCCTTCTCCTCGAGCTCCTTGACCAGCGACGCCTCGGTGAAGCGCGGAGGCGGCTGCGTGAAGTGCTGGTGCGGCTCGATGCCGTGGAGAGTGAGGACCTCGCCCTCTTTCAGGTCGGGGAGCGTAGGGTTCTCCTCCTCGTCCTTCTCGGCCGCGTCGTCCTCACCCTCCAGATAGACCGCGATGAAGCCCGGGAATTTGAGGACCTGGCCGGTGGCGCGAAGCAGGAAGCGGCCCGCCGCGATGTCGAACGCGGTCTGGTCGAAGACCGCCGGTTTCATCTGCGAGGCGACGAAGCGCTTCCAGATCAGATCGTAGAGCCTGTGCAGGTCTCTATCGAGGTGATCGGCGACCGCCTCGGGCGGATAGCTCATGGAGGTGGGCCTTATCGCCTCGTGCGCCTCCTGCGCCCCCTTCTTCGACCTGTAGACGTTGGGCGAGGCGGGCAGGGTCTCGGCGCCGTAGCGGCCCTTTATGAACTCGCGCGCCTCGGCGACCGCCGAATCGGCGATGCGAGTCGAATCGGTGCGCATGTAGGTGATGAGGCCGACCGAGCCCTCGTCACCAAGATCGATCCCCTCGTAGAGCCTCTGCGCCAGGGACATGGTCTTCTTCGCCGTGAACCCGAGCTTGCGCGCCGCCTCCTGCTGCAGCTTCGAGGTGATGAACGGGGGCGACGGCTTGCGCTGCCGCTCCTTCCTGATGATGGAGGTGAGCGTGAACTTCCCGCCGCGCATCTCGTCGGTGACCGCGCGGGCCAGCTCGCCCGCGCCTATCTCGAAATCCTTGCCGTCGATCTTCACGAGCTTGGCCTCGAAAGGCGGCGGCAGGCTCCCCTCGAGGTTCGCGACCACGGACCAGTACTCCTTCGTCACGAACTTCTCTATCTCGTCCTCGCGCTCGCAGACTATGCGCACCGCCACCGACTGGACGCGCCCCGCGGACAGCCCCCTGCGGACCTTGTCCCAGAGCAGCGGCGAGATGCGGTAGCCCACCAGCCTGTCGAGTATGCGGCGCGCCTGCTGCGCCTCGAAGAGGTTGCGGTCGAGCACGGTCGGGTTCTCTATCGCCTGCTTGATGGCGCGCTGCGTGATCTCGTTGAAGCGCGCGCGGTGCATGCGCGGCCCGTCCGCCCCCTTCCTCCTGCCGAGGCTCTTTTTGATCTGCTCCGCAATGTGCCAGGCGATCGCCTCGCCCTCCCTGTCGGGGTCGGGCGCGAGATATATCTCGTCCGATTCGGCCGCCGCCTTGGTGATCTGCTTGAGGACCTTGGACTTGCCCTTTATGACGACGTACTTCGGCTCGAATCCCTTTTCCACGTCGACGCCGAGATCGCGCTGGGGCAGGTCCATGATGTGGCCCACCGAGGCCAGCACCGAATATCCCCTGCCGAGATACTTCTTGATCGTTCGGGCCTTTGCCGGGGACTCGACTATGACCAGCGCGTTAGGCATCGGTCCTCCTCCTGATCCTGCGCCACCTGCGGCCCGGGAGCTGCTCGACCTCGCCCGCGACGCAGAGCTCCCCGAGCCTCGCGAGCACCGAGGACGCCCTCATGCCGGTCCTCGCCACTATCTCGTCCACCGAGACGGCGCCGCGTGCGGGAACGGCGCCCAAAAGTGCTGAGTCCATTTCCACATCGGTTTCCAATTGTCCAGATATTTTGACGAATTGCCTGCCCGCGAGCAGCGGGTCTATGTGCGCGGCCACGTCGTCGGCGCTCTCGACCAGCGGCGCGCCGTCGCGGATGAGTGAGTTGACGCCCTTCGCCCCCGCGGTCCCTCCGGGGCCGGGGACCGCCATCACCTCCCGATTCTGCTCGAGCGCGAACCTGGCCGTGATGAGGCTGCCGCTTTTCTCCGCCGCCTCCACGACAACGGTGGCAAGCGCGATCCCGCTTATCACCCTGTTGCGCTGCGGGAAGTTCTGCCTGAACGGCGCGGTGCCGATCGGAAACTCCGAGAGGATGACGCCGCTGGCCGCTATGGCCTGATAAAGGCGCGCGTTCCCCGGCGGATAGACCATCTCCGGGCCGCAGCCCATCACCGCAACGGTCAGCCCGCCGCCGGCGATCGCGCCCCTGTGGCACGCCGAGTCGATGCCGTACGCGAGCCCGCTGGCGATCGTGTAGCCCGCCTCGGCAAGGCCCATGGCGATCGACGCGCCGGTCTCCATGGCCCGCTGGCTCGCCCTGCGCGAGCCGACCATGGCGATCACGGGCGCCGAGAGGGCCTCGATCGCGCCCCCCCTCGCGACGAGCGCAAGGGGCGGGTCGGCGATCTGGCGGAGGAGCGCGGGGTATCGGGGATCGTTGATCGGGATGAGGGCGAGCCCCAGCGCCTCGATCCTGTCGAGCTCCGACTCCGCCTCCCTGAGTTCGCTCCCCCCCAGCCCGAGAAACCTCCTCCAGAGCGCCTCATGCCGGAGGAAATGCGGCATGAACCTCGCGCGATCCCCTCCGAGGAGCTCCGCTGCGGAACCGGCCTCGTCGAGGAGCGATTTTCCGATAGAGGGGAATCCAAAGAAGACACTGCGAATAGCCAACAAAAAAATACGCTCGCGCCGGTCGTCCATGACACCTCCATCCCCCGCATGACCCGGCACGAGCCTATGTGTGCTGCGTGCGCCCCGCGGCGCACCCCGTCACGTCTGCTGCGCTGACTCCGCGATCCGATCGACCCTCTCCTTCAACTCCTTGCCCACCTTGAAGAACGGCAGCCGCTTCGGCCTCACCTGGATCGACTCCCCTGTCCTGGGATTGCGGCCTGTGTACGATCCGTACTCCTTGACCACGAAGCTGCCCAGCCCCCTGATCTCGATGCGATCCCCCTTTACGATCGCATCGGTCATGGAGTCGAAGATGAGGTTGACTACGTCTTCCGCCCTCTTCTTTGTAATCTGCGCCTTGGCGGATACCGCTTCGATGAGCTCTGATTTATTCATCGCCACCTCTGCGTAATTTGCCGATTTCACTCATGAAATTAACAATACCCCCGAGGGGTGTCAAGCATCATTTTGTAAAGAATGACATGCGAAGATACGATCACGACCTGCGGCCTATGGACATGAGGTTTCTGTCGCGCCCGGATGGATAGCCCCATGCGGCGTCGAATCTCGCGCCGGGCACCGCAAGTGCGGGCCGCGGCGGGAGCCCCGGATCGTGGAGCGTGACGAGATCGCCCCCCGCCTCGCAGATCACCACGAAATGCCCCGAATATCCCGGCTGGAGGTTGAGGGCCGCGGCGTTGATGTTGACTATGACCACCGATCCGCGATCGAGCCTCTCCTTCAGATCGGCCCTGCCAGGGACCCTCTGATCCACATGACAGAGCCTCGAGAAGCGGCGCGCCAGCTCCCTCTCGGCATCCACGTCGCTGTTGGCCATCTGGGCGGCTGCGACCTCCTCGCCGTAGCGTTCGACGAGGTAATCCCCGCCGCGGGCCGCGAACGCCGCGTAATCGAACTCCTCGACCAGCTCCACATCGAGCCCGTGCTCCATCATCCAGATCATCGCAGCGGTGGGCCAGGTCCACTTGCCGGGCGACTTCCCCGAGATGCGGTCAAGCTCCTCGTCCGTGAAGGTCCGCTCCGGCATGAGGACGGCCAGGGCCATCCTCATCGCCGCCTGGAAGCAGCGGGTGCCGTCGCCTGTGTTGGGAAAGAATGGGATCTTCATGAAAGGCCATCTGTTCCGGGCTTCGCCCTCCACGCATTATAGCTTCTGTACGTTCGAACGCGCGACCCCCTGCTTATCCCGATCCGACATGATTTTTTTAAAAAATCATAGGTCGGATCGAGGATCCTCGGTGCGGCCAATAGTCGATTGGTGGGCCCGGCGCGAATCGAACGCGCGACCCCCTGCTTAGGAGGCAGGTGCTCTATCCGCTGAGCTACGAGCCCACCAATCGACCATTTAACAGTTTTTTGCCTTAGCAAAAAACTGTGCCGCACCGGGAGGAGGCAGCCCCAATGCTGAGCTGCGAGCCCACAGGTCGGCCGTCAGTAGGTGACCATCGAGTACACCGGGATGCCCTTTATCCTCTCGCGGCCGTTCAAAAAACCCAGCTCCACGATGAAAGCGCACTCCACGACCCGGCCTCCCTGGCCCTCCACCAGCCGACAGGCGGCGCCCGCGGTGCCGCCGGTGGCGAGCAGGTCGTCTATGACGACCACCTTCTGCCCGCGCGAGATGGCGTCGGTGTGCATCTCGATGGTCGCGGAGCCATACTCAAGGTCGTAGGAAATGTCCACGGTCTTGTACGGCAGCTTCCCCTTCTTTCGCACCGGCACGAACGCGGCCCCGAGCTTCTCGGCCAGCGGCGCGCCGAAGATGAAGCCGCGGGATTCGATCCCCACCACCACGTCCACGCCCTTGTCCTGATATCGCCTCCGCAGGCTGTCGATGGTGGCCGAGAACGCCCCGTGATTGGCCAGGAGCGGCGTGATGTCCTTGAAAATTATCCCCGGCTTCGGGAAATCAGGGATGTCCCTGATGTTGTCCCTCACTATCTTCTCCATCCTCTCCTCCTCTTGGGTCCTTGCCATCCCGATTCGCCCCCGAGCGCGGCCCTAGCCCCGTTTGGGCAGGAAAAATAAGGGATTGCGCGCTGTTTGTCCATGTCGAATTTCGAAGTGCAGGTGCGGGCCCGACGCCCTTCCGGTGCGGCCGACCTTGCCGATCACATCGCCCTGCTTCACCACCTGCCCCTTCTTCACCTTGTTCACGCTGTTGTGCGCATAGGCGGTGAACATGTTGTCCTTGTGGCGCAGGAGGATCAGGTTCCCGTAGCCGCGCATGGAGCCCGCGAAGACCACCTTGCCCGCGGCCGAGGCCTTGATGGGCCTCCCGGTCTTTGCCCCTATGTCTATGCCGTCGTGCCTTCGGCCGTCGCGATACCCGAACGGGGAGGTCAGCTTGCCGTCAACGGGCCATATGAAGCGGCCCCGGTAGAACTTTATCTTGTCGGAGGGGGCGCGCTTCCTGATCCCCTTCGCGTCCCTGGCCGCCGCCACGTCGTCGCCGAACGGCAGCTTCTTGAAGCCGGCCTTCCTCGTGCGCGGCGGGATGTAGAGCCGCATGCCCGGCTTGATGTCGCCCGCATCGAGTATGTTGTTGTACTCGGCGAGCGTCTGCACGTCGGTGCGGTAGACCTTCGCTATGCGCTGGATCGACTCGCCGCCGCGCACCTTGTGGTACACCCCGCGCTTGTCGTAGGAGGTGGCGCACCCTGAGATCACGGCGCACAGCACGAAGACGAACGATATTTTTAAAACGCGTCCCATGGACTCAGTTCGATCTCCTCAACCTCAACCTCAACCTTCATTATGCCATCCCTCCCTGCCTATGAGCTTCACGAAGCGGCAGGCGGTGACGCTGCGCGTATCGAATCCGTCGCCGCGCCTCGTGATCACGTCGAGCCTCTGCATCTCCTCCCCTCCCACCGGGATCACCAGTCTTCCGCCGTCGGAGAGCTGGGCCATGAGGGCCTCGGGGACGACAGGCGCCCCGGCGGTCACGATGATGCCGTCGAACGGCGCCTCCTCGGGCCAGCCCAGAGTCCCGTCGCCGATGCGGAGCTTTATGTTCTCATAGCCGAGCCTGTACAGGACCTTGCGCGCGCGGATGGAGAGATCTGTTATGCGCTCGACGGTGCACACCGCGCCCGCCATCTCGGCGAGGATAGCGGCCTGGTACCCGGAGCCGGTGCCTATCTCGAGAACCTTCTCCCTGCCCTCCAGGGCGAGGGCCTCTGTCATGATCGCCACCATCAGGGGCTGCGATATGGTCTGATTGAGCCCGATCGGCAGCGGCCGATCCATGTACGCCTGGTCCTCCATCCCGGGGCTCACGAAGGCGTGCCGCTTGACCCTGCCCATGACCTCCAACACTCGCGAATCCCTGATGCCGCCGGGGATGAGCTGCTCGGTGACCATGCGCCGCCTCGCCACCGCGTATGTGTCCGGCACGCTGTCGGCCCTGTTCGCGAATGTCCCCTTGCGTTCGATCATCTCTTCGCGCGCCCCTTTTTCGACGCAAACCCCAGCCGCGCGAGGGCGCCGATCCCGGCCCGGTCGGAGAGGTTGACCCTCAGCGGAGTTATGGAGACAAAGCCCGCGCGGACCGCGTTGCAGTCCGAGCGGGGCACGTCCTCGAAGCCGCTCTGGTCGCCGCCGATCCAGTAATACTTCTTGCCCCGCGGGTCGGTCTTCTCGACAATGACTCCTCCGTAGTTGCGCTTGCCCTGCTTCGTGACCGAGACGCCCTTTATCATGCACATGGGGAGGTCGGGCACGTTGACGTTGAGCACGATCCCCCTGGGAAGCCCCCTGCGGAGCACCTTTTCCCCGATCTCACAGGCGATCTCGGCAGCCGAGTGCAGCCCGCTCCCGCTCCCCATGCACGAGACCGCGATCGACGGTATGCCGAGGATGCCTCCCTCGAACGCCACCGAGACCGTGCCGGAGTAGTGCACGTCGTCGCCCAGGTTGGGCCCGTGGTTGACGCCGGAGACGATGAGGTCGGGCCTCTGGCCGAGCAGGCCGTGGACCGCGAGCAGCACGCAGTCTGTCGGCGTGCCGTCGGCCGAATATTCGTCCCGCGATAGCCGCTCCACCCTCAGCGGCCTGTGAAGGGTGATCGAGTGGCTCGAGGCGCTTCGCTCCTTGTCGGGTGCGACCACCACCACCCTGCCCAGCGCGCGCAGCGCCCTTGAGAGGACGACGATCCCTTTCGAGCCGACCCCGTCGTCGTTGGAGACGAGGATCAGCGGCTTACCCCGCGGCTTTGTCTTTCTCTTTCCCATTTCAGGCGACACCATGGCGAGCTAATTTATTAATATTATTCGATATTTAAGGTATAGATCGTCATGTGTCAAGGGAAACCACCCCTTTCGGGACCCGGAACTCGGGACCAGGGACCCGGAACCAGGGACCTGGAAGAACATGTGCCGGTTCCCGGTTCCCGTCCTTCTTGCATTTTGTGCACGGCGTTGTTAATCGCCATCTTCATTATGAGCGAACAATACAAGAAGGCGGGCGTGGACATAGACGCGGGCAACCGGTTCGTCGAGATGATCAGGCCGATGGTCAAGGCGACCCATCGCCGCGGAGTGGTCTCGGACCTCGGCGGATACGGCGGCCTCTTCTCGCTCTGCGAGCTGGGGCTCGAGGATCCGGTCCTGGTCTCGGGCACCGACGGCGTGGGCACGAAGCTGCGCATCGCCATCGAGATGAACCGCTTCGACACCATCGGCATCGACCTCGTGGCCATGTGCGTCAACGACATAGCGTGCAGCGGGGCTGAGCCGCTCTTCTTCCTCGACTATTTCGCCACCTCGAGGCTCATGCCGGAGCGCCACTCGGAGATCGTCAAGGGGATCGCGGAGGCGTGCAAAAAGACCGGCTGCGCCCTCATCGGCGGCGAGACCGCGGAGATGCCCGACATGTACGCCGAGGGGGACTTCGACCTGGCGGGGTTCGCGGTCGGCGCGGCGGAGCGCTCGAGGATCATAGACGGCAGCTCAATCGGCATAGGCAACTCGATAGTGGGCGTCGCTTCCACCGGCTTCCACAGCAACGGGTTCTCTCTGGTGCGCAGGATCGTCCGGGAGGCGAAGCTCGACCTCGGCCGCGTCTACGACGGCCTCGAGCGGCCGCTGGGCGAGGCGCTGCTGACCCCTACCGCGCTCTACAGCCCGCTCGTCGCTCAGCTCGCGCGCTCCTTCGAGCTCAAGGGGGTCGCGCACATAACCGGGGGCGGCTTCTGGGACAACATCCCACGCATACTGCCTGCCGGGGTAAGGGCCGAGATCGACAGAAAGGCCTGGATGATCCCCGAGATCTTCCGCTTCTTCCAGACCAACGGGGGCATCGAAGACGAGGAGATGCTGCGCGTATTCAACTGCGGGGTCGGCATGGTCCTCGTCATCCCCGCGGACCAGCTCCCGGGAGTCATCGACAGCGCACGGATCGCGGGCTTTGAGGCCTTCAAGATCGGCAGCATAGCCAAACGCAGGGGCGGCGAGCCCCAGGTCACGGTGGGATAGATGGGGAACAGGGGGGACAGACCGCTGTCGATAGCAGTGCTCGCCTCGGGGAGCGGCACCAACCTCCAGTCGATCATCGACTCGTGCGAATCCGGCAGGATCCCGGCACGCGTGACCGCGGTCATAAGCGACGTTCCGGAGGCGCACGCGCTCAATCGGGCCGCGAGGCACGGGATATCGGCCCACGCGGTGAAGAGGGGCGACTTCGCCTCTAAGCGCGAGTTCGAGGAGAGGATCGTGGAGCTGCTCAGGGAGCACGGTGCGGAGCTCGTATGCCTCGCCGGCTACATGCGCATCGTGGGCAGCACGGTGCTTGACGCCTATCCGATGAGGGTCATGAACATCCACCCGGCGCTCCTCCCCTCTTTCCCGGGACTCGAGGGGCAGCGGCAGGCGCTGGAATACGGGGTGAAGGTCGCCGGCTGCACGGTCCACTTCGTGGACGCGCTGGCCGACCACGGCCCGATCATCGCTCAGAGGGCGGTCGAGGTGCACGAGGGCGACACGGTCGACTCGCTGAGGGAGAGGATCCTCGCCGAGGAGCACAGGCTCTACCCCCTCGCGATAAGGCTCTTCGCGGAGGGGAGGTTGACAGTCGAAGGCAGGATAGTGATTATCAGGGAGTAAACTCAAACAGGGACACAGGGGGATTTACGATGAAGAGACTCGCCGCATTCGCGATGGCCGCGCTCATTTCCGCATTCGCCCTCACGGCCGGGGCGCAGAGCAACAGCGCCGGCAACTTCACGGTGGGACTCGGGCCCGCGGGCAACATCTACGTCGTGGACTCAAGCCCCGAGCTGGACCCGGGAATCGGCGGCTATCTCTTCTTCGACTACCGCTGGTCGCCGCAGTTCTCCACACAGGTCGGCGTGATCGTCACCACCCAGGACGGCACCGGCCGATCGGCAGGCGACGGGGGCATCGAGTTCCTGGGCATCCCCACCTTCGACCTGAAGTTCTACCTCTTCAACGAGCCTTCGCGCTGGGACCCCTACGGCCTCATCGGCCTGGGCGTGTACGCGGTGACCGAGGGGTCGCAGGACAACGGGACGTGGGCCGTGGGCATAGGCGCGGACATAGGGCTCGGCACCGACTTCTACCTCACTGAGAAGTGGTCGCTCGGGCTCCAGTTCATCTTCCGCTCCATAGGGCTCATCGACTCCACAAGCGGCGGGAACAACGGCACCGCCCTCTTCCCGTTCTCGATGCTCGCGAACGTGGCGTATCATTTTTGACGGGTGAAATGAGAGAAGGTTGAGGTTTAGGTTTAGGTTGAGGTGGATAAAAAATGGGATGCCGCTCCACAATAGCGTTATCTGCAGTCATATTGTTGGCCCTCCTGTCTTCTTCCTGCTCGCGCAGGCCTCAGACGTTCGAGGAGAAGCGAAGGGAGATGGTGCGGACGCAGATCGAGGGGCGCGGGATCACCGGCTCCGAAATAATCAGGGCGTTTCTGGCGGTGCCGCGGGAGGAGTTCGTGATCGCCCCCTACAAGGAACGCGCCTACGAGGACAACGAGGCGCCGATCGGATACGAGCAGTCGCTCGACCGCCCCTACGAGAACGCCCTCATGATCCACGCGCTGAACATCAGGCCCGCGAGCAGGGTGCTGGAGGTCGGGACCGGTTCGGGCTACCTCGCCTCTCTCATCGCCCAGATCGCGAAGGAGGTCTACACCATCGAGATAGTGCCGGAGATAGCGGACATGGCCCGCGGCCACATAGCGAGGCTCGGCTATGACAACATAATCGTGAAGACCGGCGATGGATTTATAGGGTGGCCCGAGCACGCCCCCTTCGACGCGATCGTCATGACCGCGAGCCCCAACAGGGTGCCGAAGCCGCTGGAGGAGCAGCTCGCCGAGGGCGGACGCATAGTCCTTCCCATGGGCGGCACAGAGAAGTTTCAGCTGCTGGTGCTCTTCGAGAAAAAGGGCGGGAAGCTAGTGGAGAGGGCGAAGCTCATGCCCGCGGTGTTCGTGCCCATGCAGGGCATCATCCTCGATCGGGGCGAACAGAGATAAAGCGGAGCGCCGCATCGACGAGCGGTTCGACGATTTCGAGGACCTCTGCGTCACCCGCCTCCTCCAGGCGCATCGAGACCGCGCCGAGCCTGCCCAGGGCCATGGTCCAGAACGAAATGCCAGGATCTTCGACGCCCGCAACCCTCAAGTGATCCGAAAACCCCCAGACGGAGCGGATGAGGAATCCGGCCTGCGTCAGAGGGTCGGTCTCCTCGATGGCTCTCTTCACCGGTACATGGGCGAGCTCGCTGTAGAGGTCCCTCCTGCCGGCGAGCCAGGCGTTGGCCAGCCCGCGAAACACGCGTATGTTCCAACTCTCGCTGTCCCTGTTGAAGACAAGGGAGGCCAGCCACTGGCCTGCGGCCATGGACCTTATGGGGTTCGATTTCTTCCCGCCGCCTTCGCGGCGGTCGCGCAGGTCGGCCTTGAGTTCGTATAGCATGGCTGCCGAGATGTTGTCGGGGATCGGGAACTGAAGGAACTCGACCGCAGCCGCGGAGAAGGCCTGCTCCGCCATGCTGAGCGCCCAGCGGGCCTTCATATTGGCGTAGAGCACGCCCGCCGCGAACATGATCTCCGTCGGGTCCCCCGCGGCTTCATCATCGGGCCGATCGTTCAGCACGAGCTCGGAGACCTCACGGGCCAGCGCCTGCCCCCTGGTGAGCAGCGCCTCCGCAAGATCGGCGTGGCAATAGCCCCCTCCCTCGAGAAAAGCGATTGTCGAGAGCCTCCCCGCAACGTCCCCGACCGTGAGCCTCGAGAATTCCAGAGAGGGATTGAATTGCGAATCAGGGAAGGGGCCCTCCTCGCGGGCGGCTCCCTCTATGTCGAAGACGCCCCCCTCCTCCCTCTCGGGCCGAAGGGTCCCGGCCACCTGTTCTACCATGCGATCGAGCCCTGCCGCCTGCACATATTCGACGGGCATCATGAGGTTCATCCTGTTGTCGAAGATGCTGCGCAGGACCGCGAGTTTTTCGAAGAGATCGTTGTCCCTGGAAGCCTTGAACAGGCGCTCGATCTCGGGATCGGCCCCGCTGTCCCTCGACCGGTCGACGTTGAGCATGGGAGCTATTCTCGGCATGGCCGCATCCAGCGGGCCGAATCTAAACGACCCGTCCGATTCGAGCCCCAGCGGCACCACGCCGATCGACGGGTGGTTTGCCAGCCCCGTCAGCGCCAGGTGGAACTGCGGAAAGGTGCTCATCGAGCTTGTCATTATAGTGCTCCTGTCCAAACTGCTGATTATCCGACGTTCCTAGCGCATGAGGAGATTGGAGGCAACAAAAAAGGCAGGGCCTCATAGCAGGGCTATATTATCTCTTTCTCCTGCTGCTGCTTGAGCTTGTACACATACACCAGGACCTCGGCGACCGCGGCGTAGAGCTCCTCCGGGATCTCGTCGCCGACGTCCAGCTCGATGAGCGTCCATGCCAGAGGCGGGTTCTGCACGATCGGGATGCCGAACTCCTCCGCCATCTCGCGGATCGACTGGGCGAAGAGCCTTTGCCCCTTTGCCATGACCTGCGGGGCCACCATCTCCCTGTCGTCGTACTTCACCGCCACCGCGAGCTCGGTGGGGTTTGTGATGACAGCATCGGCCGACTTCACAGCCTGGCGGGTGTCGCCCATGGCCAGCTCCTGGTGGAGGTGGCGGCGCATGCTCTTGATGAGAGGGTCCCCCTCGTCCTGCTTGTACTCGCGCTTGACCTCGTCCTTGGACATGCGCAGCTGCTTTCTGTACTCCCAGCGCTGAACCGCGAAGTCGATGAAGGCTATTATGATGAAGACCACGAAGACCTTGATCAGAAACGAGACCACGAGGCTCCCGGCGAGTTTCGCGGAGGCGTCCGGTTCCGCCCCCACCGTCGAGACCACCTCCCTCAAGCTGTCGGCGATGACGAGATATGCCAGGAAGAAGATCAGCGTGATCTTTGCGACGTTCTTCACGAGCTCGATGAGGGTCTTCACCTTGAACATGTTCTTGAGATTCTGGACCGCGTTCATCCGCTTCATCTGCGGCTTCATCGGCTCCGTTGAGAAGATGGCGCCGGTCTGCAGAAATCCCACCGCGACCGCGATGAAGGTGATCGCAGCCAAAAACGGCCCCAGGATCCTCACCAGCGTCATGAAGTTGCGCTGCCCCTCGAGCGCCATGAGCTCGAAGGTGATATCTTTCCTGCCCACTATGTCGATGTTGGACTGCAAAAGGCTCTTGAGCTCCTCGCCTATGAATCCGCGCATGAACAGGATGAGCGCGAAGGCGGCGATGAGGATGACTATGGTGTTGAGGTCGCGGGAGCGCGCGACCTGCCCCTTCTTTCGCGCGTCCCGCAGGCGCTTTGGAGTGGCCTCCTCGGTCTTTTCCTGGCTGGACTGCTCTGCCATGGCTCACCTCCCGCTCATCCCCCCCGGGGGCGTGAAGGGATTCAAAACGACATAAAGTAACAGTTTAAATATGAAGCTTATATTGTTGAACATTATCGATAATTAACCTGGGTTCGGTGACCCTCTGCACATCCTGCGGGGTCCATCCCGGGGCCACCTCGCGGAGGATGAGCCCCTTCGGCGTGACGTCAATGACCGCGATGTCGGTGACCACCATGTCCACGCACTCCCTGCAGGTGAGCGGGTATGTGCACTCCTTCACGACCCTCGCCCCGCCCTCCTTTGTCACGTGCTGCATGAGCACGATCACCTTCTTCGCGCCGGTGGCCAGGTCCATGGCCCCGCCGTAGCTGCCGACCTTTCTGGCCGGCAGCTTCCAGTTGGCCAGATCGCCGTTTTGGGCGACCTGAAACCCGCCGAGCACGGTCACGTCCAGGTGGCCGCCCCTTATCATGTCGAACGAGAGCCCGCTGTCGAAGAACGCTGCGCCCGGGATCACGGTGATGTTCTCGTCCCCCGCGTTGGAGAGGTCTATGTCCTCCTCGCCTGCCTTAGCATGCGGCCCGCAGCCGAGCACGCCGTTCTCGGCCTGAAAATAGACCGTGCGTCCCGGCGGGATGTGGGTGGCCACGAGCATGGGCATTCCGATGCCCAGGTTCACGTAGAACCCGTCCTCGAGTTCCATTGCGACCCTGGTGGCCATCTGCTCCCTGCTGAGCGGCGCCTTGGTCATCTCGCACCCCTCTTCGGAACGACGACTATCCTGTCCACGAATATCGCGGGCGTCATCACGTGGTCGGGATCGATGTCCCCTATCTCCTCGAGTATCTCCGCCTCCGCGATCGTGACCCTCGCCGCAGCGGCCATGATCGGATTGAAATTGCGCGCGGTCTTTCTGTACACGAGGTTGCCCATGCGGTCGGCGCGGTGCGCCTTCACCAGCGCGAAGTCGGCGTGGAGCGCGGTCTCGAGCACCATCTCGCGGCCGTCGATGACCCGCACCTCCTTGCCTTCGGCAGCGGCGGTGCCGACCCCGACCGGCGTGTAGAACCCTCCTATGCCACCTGCCCCGGCGCGTATTCGCTCCGCGAGAGTCCCCTGCGGGGAGAGCTCGAGCTCCGTCACGCCCTCGAGCACCTTGGCCTCGAGAGCGCTCACCTCCTTGGGCGAGCCGAAGACCGCGAAGCAGGTGATCACCTTCTTCACGAGCCCCGCTTCGAAGAGTATGTTGGTGTCGTTCGGGTTGGTGCGGCTGCCTGCTGTGTCGTTGCGGATGAGCGTGATGTCCCGCACCCCTTTGTCCCGCAGGGCGATGAGCAGGTTCGACGGCACGCCGCGGCCTATGAAGCCGCCCACCATGACGGTGGCGCCGTCCTTGATGTCCGCCACCGCCTCCGAGCAGCTCTTATAAATTTTATCCTTCATGGATGCCCTTGGTATGCCAATTGCGAAAGGTTGTCAATTTGGCCTCTCAAAATCCGTGCGCAGACTTGACGGCCCGCAGCCGCGGGTGTATAGGCGCCGCACGAACTCAAAACAGAAAGGAAGGGACCGATGAAAAAGTTCTCAGCAGTGGCAGTGGCAGCGTTGCTCGCGATCGGCGTCGCAGGGTGCGGCGGGAGCAGCGACGGCGGCGGCGGCGGAGGAACGACCGAGGCGGTCGCGACCGGGACGAGCTATCAGGTCATGAGCAAGAGCTTCGAACTCATGACGCCGATGCTCGCTCAGATCGGCGGCGGCGCTGCAGGGCAGGTCGTCAAGACGGGGGATCCCTCTGTCACATGCACCGAATCCGCAGGCACATGGACATGCACTGTCGCGGGGGAGATGGGCGGGACGGCCACCCTCACAGGCACGGTCGATTATCAGACCTATACCTACAGCTTCAACGCCGTGTTCACCGACTTCAGGCCTGATGCGGATACCTTCATCGATGGCTCGTTCCTCTGGAATTTCACCGTCAACCCGAACCTCTTCAACACCGCGAGCGCCAGCGTAAAGGATGTTTTCGCGAAGTCCCTCGTCTCAAAGGAGACGGAATACGACTGCACCTATGAAAACAGCGTGGACGGCGAGGGGTTCTGCGCGGAGACCACCACGCAGTGCACGTCCGACTCGGCAAATCACTACTTCAGCTACGCTTTCACGATCGGTCCTGACGGCTTCACCTATACCGATATCTGCGGCACCTTCACCTACGGCGCAGGCACGACGATGACGATGGACTACTGCTCCGACAACTGGGAAACCGGCGGCCTGTTCTCGATGACGATCAACGGCACGTTCAACGGCCAGACCGTGAATGAGAATTTCAACGCCCTCTGCGACTGGTCGAACCTGTAGGCAGGCTCGTTTCGCTGATCACGCATCACAAAGCGCCCATCTTCGGAGGGGCGCTTTTTTGCGCCCGCTCACTCCCGGGGCCGCATACGGGCGGTTGCGTTTCTCGAAAATTGCAGCTAGATTGATTGGATACGGGAGGCGCGATGTCGGGTAAGCCGCCGCAGGGCCAGCAGGGCTCGATCGGCCAGTACTACATCATGGAGAAGGTCGCCCAGGGCGGCATGGCCGAGATCTACCGGGGGCTCGCCTACGACGTCCACGGCATC